>JARKQN010000064.1 GCA_029974835.1 Bacteroidales bacterium | reverse complement strand
AAATTTAAAAACGGAAATTTCATCCATGGAGAATCCGGAATAGATCCGCGTCAATCCGCGTTCCCGGTCAGCCGGGATCCGCGTCATCAGCGTGCCATTTGTTTTTAAGGTCATTTGCGTCTCTCAGGGCCCGGGGCGTCATTTGGTGTTAGCCGGGCCCGCGGGAGTAAATCGGCGCTTCGCGTGTTATACGATGTAAATCCGATTTTAAATTAATTGGGATCAGTGAATCACCGGAATTTTTCCATGAAACCAGTCAAGAAAGGATTTGAAGTAAAGAAAGCATCATTAAAGTGAAGAGATGGCTTCTTTCAGTATGTCGGCAGACTTCCTGAGCAATACTGATTCTTCTTCCGAAAGAGGACCTTCAATTATCCTTTCCACTCCGTTTCCCGAAATTACTGAAGGGACTGACAGGCACACCTCTCTCAGGCCGTATTCGCCATCGAGAAATGCCGAAACTGTAAGTACGGAATTCTGTGACCTGAGTATGGATGCCGTGATTTTTACAAGTGCCATACCTACCGCAAAATGAGTTGAGCCCTTTGCATTGATAATATGATAAGCAGATTCCCTTACATGTTTTTCGATCTGTTTCCGTTTCTCTTCCCACCCTTCACAACCTCCGCACTGCGGGCAGTATTTCTGAATGGGTATTCCTCCGATGTGGGTCATTGACCATGCAGCCACCTCGCTGTCGCCATGTTCGCCCAGTATGTAGGCATGAACGTTGTGAACATCAACCCTGCAGTGGCTGGCGATGAAATGCCTGAACCTGGCACTGTCGAGTACCGTACCTGATCCAATAACCCTGTTTCTTTCCCATCCCGATCGTTTGAGTGCGACCCATGTGAGGACATCAACAGGATTGCTGACAATCAGCATTATACCGTTAGATCCGGTACCTGCTATCTCTTCTGCGAGCGATCCGGTAATTGCGGCATTCTTTTTCAGCAGGTCGAGCCGGGTTTCCCCCGACTTCTGGGCGGCGCCTGCAGTTATTACAATGAGGTTCGCATCAGCATAATCAGATGCCGATCCCTGCCTGATTTTTACAGTCGGAAAGAAAGGCTGCCCGTGAACAAGGTCGGAAACCTGCCCTCTGGCAAGTTCCTCATTCCTGTCAGTCAGTACAATTTCATCAGCTATACCGCTCTGGGCTAAGGCATATGCATAAGTTGACCCTACAGCTCCTGCACCGATTATAACAACTTTCCTTCTTTCAGTAAGGGTTTTCGTGTTACTCATACTCTGTTATTTTCTTGTTCTTATAAATAAACTATCCGGGAGGATAATAGTTCACTGACGAATTATCTGCCGGTTAAACGATATCTGTATCTTGCTGTCAGTTTGAAGATTCCGTTACGAACACATTCCGGAATTATTATGAAAACAAAAGTTATGCGGGTATCTCTCAGGATATACAAAACTGCTGTCGACCGGATATAGGTTTTTACGTTGAATTAATATACCACAGTACTTCTGCCATCCCCTGGCAATCCGGCTTTTTCAGGTATCCCTTCACTCTGCGCCCTGCGCCCTGCGCTCTGCGCCCTGCGCTATGAGCCCTGCGCCCTCAGTACCCCGCCGCCTGTCCGTCCTTTCGCGACTCGGACGCGCCGTAGTACACTTTGTTCTTTTCGTCCCACATTATGGCCTGGTAACCTCCGTAACCTCCCAGGTTATACTGAATATTGTGTCCCTTTCTCAGCAGCTTCTGAATCTCGTCCCATGCGAATCCCGTTTCGAGGTTCAGTATGCCGCCGTCGAGCATCTGCTCACCTGTGGGTTCTGAGGAGTTGGTATGGTACATCCTCGGCGCATCGCCTGCTTCCTGGAGGTTCATTTTAAAGTCGATCAGGTTGACAATTATCTGAACATGTCCCTGCGGCTGCATGTCGCCGCCCATAACCCCGAAACTGATCCACGGCTTCCCGTCTCTGGTAATAAAAGCCGGAATGATGGTATGGAAAGGCCTCTTGCCCGGCGCATAGCAGTTGGGATGCCCTTCCTCAAGGGAAAAGCTCTCACCACGGTCCTGCAATACAAACCCGAGTCCGGTCGGACACATTCCCGATCCCATGCCCCGGTAATTGCTCTGTATCAGCGATATCATATTGCCATACCGGTCGGCCACTGTCAGGTAGATTGTGTTTGCAGGTTCGATTCTGCCGGGCTGATAAACCTGTGCCGCCCTGTCGGGATTGATAAGCTTTCTTCTCTCGGCTGCATATTTCTTGGAGATTAGCTGTGCAACAGGTGTTTTGTAAAATACAGGGTCGGCGTAATAACGTGCGCGATCCTCGAAAGCAAGCTTTTTGGCCTCAGTGAAAAGGTGCATGTATTCAGCCGATCCGAAACCCATCTCTGCCAGGTTGTACCCCTCCAGGATATTCAGCATCTGCAGAGTCACGATACCCTGCCCGTTAGGCGGAAGCTCCCATACCTCATAACCTCTGTAAGTGGTACTTACGGGCTCAATCCATTCGGAATGGTGGCGGGCCAGGTCGTCGTACGAAAGAAATCCTCCCTGCTGCTTCATAAAGGCATCGATGGCCTTTGCTATGCTGCCCCTGTAAAACTCATTGCGGCCTCCCTTTGCAATCTTCTCAAGGGTGCCGGCAAGAAGAGGATTTCTGAATATCTCGCCCTTTTCGGGGGCCTTTCCGCCCGGCATATATACTTCCCTGATATTCGGGTAATTCTGAAGTGTTTGCGTATTTCTTTTTAAGGCTGCTCCGATCACTTCTGTCACCGGAAAGCCTTCGCGTGCGTAATTGATGGCTGGCTGAAGCAAATCGCTCATGGCCATTTTGCCGAACATGCCGTTTATTTCATACCATCCGTCGACGCATCCGGGCACTGAAACTGACAATGGGCCGTAGGAGGGAATTCTGTCAATTTTGTTTTCCCTGAAATATTCAAGGGTGAGCGACCGGGGTGAGCGTCCGCTTGCATTAAGACCGTAGAGTTTGCCCTTTTCGGCGCTCCATATAATGGCAAAAAGGTCGCCGCCGATACCGCAGCCTGTTGGTTCCATAAGACCCAGAACGGCGTTTGCCGCTATGGCCGCGTCAAAGGCATTGCCGCCTTTCTTCAGAATATCGAGGGCAACCTGCGTTGCCAAGGGGTGACTGGTGGCTGCCATACCGTTGCGTGCTATAACTTCCGACCTGGTGGCAAACCCCCTGCCTGCAACCCTGTCCTGCGATGTTAACATAACCGGAATAAATAATAATGGGATGATTGAGAGAAATATTTTCACTTCTTCAGGTTTTATTGGCAAAGTTACAAACAGTAGAATAATAAGAATCTGTGACTGGATTATTTCTTCATGGCCTCCGCCCTCATCGCAGGAGGCATTTTTTCAATTGCGTACCTGTATGCAGTACGTGGCATAACACTCTTCCTGTCCGTCACAAATTTATATACATCATTCAGGTGGGCCTCGCTTGCGGCCTTAAGCATCCATCCATAACCTTTCTGAACAAGGTCATCGCTGTCGGTCAGCAAAATTTCAGCAATATCAAATATATCATCAGGGAACAACCCTTTCCGGGCAGGCACAATCAGGGTTACTGCTGAGGCGCGACGCATCCACCGGTTGCTGCTTTTAGCCCATCTTTTCAATCCTTTAATACATTCAGGGTACATTTCAACAAGTGTTCCGACTGTATGATTGCAGAGCGTGTCGCATGTGGCCCAGTTTGTAATGTAATTATTCACCCACTTTTCAAATATCGTAAAATCGCCGGGGGTATACTCCTTTCTGACTTTGTACGACCAGTCGCAGGCAATGAAGCCTTCCTCGGCATACCCCGACTGCCATAGGTCTTCGCAAAGATCAAATACTGCCTTTTTGTTCTTTTCAGGAAGCGCCCTGAAAAACTCCGCTGCCATCTTATGAACCTCGCTGTTTTTCAGTCCGTAAAGTGTCACTTCCTCCCTGAAAAACTTTTCCTGGCTCTTTTTGAAATCGGGGTCGGCCCTGAGAGCCATCTCTTTCCTGAGGCGGATAATAATTTCATTCATACAATCCGGTATTAAACAACATGTTTTTTCATTTCACTTTATCCGGGCGTTAAGGGTTAATCCTGACCGACACGAAGATAAGTATTACTTGCAAACATAATGAAACAGATTAATTTTGCTGTAAATTAATCTTCTAAATGAAGACCGAAGGTGACAGAGGCAGGGTTGAATGCACAATTTGTCCGCATATGTGCCGGATCGGCGAGGGGGCAACAGGCATTTGCGGCGTCAGAAAGAATACGGGCGGAAAGATTGAACTTCTTACCTGGGGGGTAATTTCAGGTTATGCGCTGGATCCCATTGAAAAAAAGCCTCTTTACCATTTCTTTCCCGGCAGTAAAATTCTCTCAATCGGCTCGTGGGGATGCAATATGCGATGCGATTTCTGCCAGAATTATCATATTTCACAGAATATTATCACAGGTGAGGCTGAAAGGGTAAGACCTGAAGAGATACTGAACAGATCACTGAAAGATGAGCGTAACATCGGGGTGGCTTTTACATATAACGAACCGGTGATATGGTATGAATATGTCAAGGATGTAGCTCTTCTTGTAAAAAAGGCCGGCCAGTCGACGGTAATGGTTACCAACGGTTATGTGTCGGAGAAGACTTTACATGAGTACCTTGGGTTTATTGATGCTTTCAATGTCGATCTTAAAGCTTTCAGCAACGATTTCTACAGGCGTCTTGCCGGGGCGTCGCTCGACCCGGTAAAGAAAGCCCTTCAGATTATTGCACGGTCGGGCAGGCATCTCGAAATAACCACCCTGATAATACCGGGACGAAACGACAGTGTGGCTGAGATGATAGAAGAAGCCTCATGGATTGCAGGCGAGCTTGGCAGAGATGTACCCCTTCACCTTAGCCGCTATTTCCCCATGTATAAAAGAAATGACCCGGTTACACCGGAAGAGACTCTGCAAAGGCTTTACGATACCGCACGCAGTCATCTTAACTATGTGTACGTCGGAAATCTTCCCGGAGCAGCGGGGCAGGACACATATTGTCCAAGGTGTAAAAATACAGTTACAAGGAGGTCAGGGTACAGCGTAAGCCATCCCGGACTGAAGGGTAACAGGTGCTCTTCATGCGGGATGGAGATTTACAGGCATTTCACTTCTTTTTCTTCCCGGAGCTGAGAGAGCTGAGCTTTTTGCAGAGTTTGTCCATCCCCTCGCTGAGGTCTGATTTTATTGTTTTGAAGTGGAGCTTCACTGCTTTGGGATCATCCTTCTGCCCAAAGTTGTTTACCCTTTCTATCAGATTGTTTCTGAGCGTCACAGCTTCGTGTACAACGGCGCTTACTTCTTCGGCATCCTGATCGGGGTGCAGACTCATAAACAGAAGAGAGTCCGAAATCAGGCCAAACACCTGGTTGTCTATATCTTTCTTAAGTTCCTTTTTGCTTGCCATAATTATCTGTTTTTAATGCCGCAAAGGTAGCGTAAATAATGAATATTTATCTTCCGTTCTTCTATTTTCCCCCACGGTTTCTGAACTCTTCCATGCTTTTTCCTGCCCTCTTTATATAAAGATTTCTGAGTTTTGGTATAATCGGGTCTCCGGGGTCGAAAAAGAGATTCCCGATCAGCCTGAAAGGAAGCACTATCGGCGAGGTACCCGTCATGAAAACCGAACTGAAATTTCCGATATCTGATTCTTTAACCGGCTCAAAAACCACTCTGATACCTGTTTCCGCGCAGATATCAAGAATATGTTTTCTTGTTATCCCTCCAAGCACCATTTTATCAGGTGCAGTATAAAGTACATTGTCGCGTATAAAGAAAATATTCGATCTGCTTCCCTCGGTAATAAATCCTTCCCTGTTCACAAGAAGGGCTTCATAGGCCGTTTCGAGAATCAGCTTATGATATATTTCCGAGCGAAGCCCGTGGTTGATAATCTTGGTGCCGGGGTCTTTTCTTTCGGCGTGGAAGAAAACCCCTTTAACGCCTTTTTCATATTGTTCCCTGTCGGGATAGACGGGTTCGATGTAATAGAGCAGATAGTTGGCTGAACGTCCGTTGTAGTTGAAAACTATTTTGAGATTTACCTCTTTTTTCTTTTCGGCTTTCGACAGACTGACGATATCGTCACGGATCTGATCGGGCGTAACGAGCATCACTTTTCTTCTTGCTTTTGCGCTTCCCCTGAGACGTTCAAGGTGGTCGTTGAGGAACCATGGTACACCCCTGGTCATCCTCAGTACTTCATAAACCGATTCTCCTTCATATACAAGCGAGTTGTCGAAAAACTCGGCAGGTTGCAATTCCCCGTTATGAATAAAGAAATTTCCGTAGCACTCAGTCATGACCAAAGTTTTTGCAAAATTAATCAATAGCGGACATATTAAACATTATCGGCATTTGTTAATGATAAACCACCGGATTTCACTCACGAAAGAGATCAGAAATATTAAATTAGCAGACGGAAAGGAACCGGTTACCGGAGATGTATGCAATAGTCGACATAGAGACTACGGGCGGCAGCGCCAGGCTTGAAAAGATAACCGAGATAGCCGTCATTCTGCACGACGGCGAGAAAGTGACGGGGGAATTTGTCTCTCTTGTCAACCCCGAAAGAAATATTCCGTGGTTTATAACCAACATTACGGGAATTACCAACGAGATGGTGGAGGATGCCCCGAAATTCTATGAGATTGCACGTACTATAATTGAGCTTACAGAGGGAAGGATATTTGTCGCTCATAATGCAAAATTTGACTATTCGTTCCTGCGTGAGGAGTTTAAGGCTCTCGGCTATAATTACAGGAGGAAACTGCTCGACACGGTGGCTCTGAGCCGGAAGCTCTTTCCGGGGTACAGCTCATACGGACTGGGGAATATATGCCGTGAACTCGGCATACAGATAAACGGCCGCCACAGGGCTGCGGGTGATGCCCTTGCAACTGCAAGACTCTTCGAAATGTGCCTTGAGGCCGATAAAAGGCTCAATAAGGAGGGGAGATGCATAACGGGTAATACCAGGCTGGCCAAACTGAACCCGTTGCTTGATGTATCAAAGATTGACATGCTTCCGGAAGAGCCAGGGGTCTATTATTTTCACGATGAGAAAGGTAACATAATTTACGTTGGTAAAAGCAATAATCTTTATGAAAGGATCTCTTCGCACTTGTCGAACAATACATCCGGCAGGGCAATGGAGATGAGGGATGCGGTTGCTGATATTTCATGGGAAGTGACCGGAAGCGAATTAATAGCACTTATTCGTGAATCGTACGAGATAAAGTCACTCAAACCGTTGTATAACAGGGCACAAAGACGGCAGGGCAGCAGGTGGGGTATTTTCCTCTCAACAAATGACGACGGATACCTCGTATTCAGCCTCGGTACCCTGAAGGGCAGAAAAAATCACCTTGCCATCTTCCCTTCAAAGGAGAACGCAAGGTCAAAACTTGAATACCTGACGGAAAAATATGAACTCTGCCAGAAACTTGCCGGACTGTATGAAACCCATGGATGCTGTTTTCATTACCAGGTCGGTATGTGCCGGGGTGCCTGCTGCGGAAAGGAGAGTCCTGAAAGCTATAACCAGAGAGCCTTGCAGGCACGGGATGAGTTCCTGATGAAAGCCGGAAGTTATTTTATCATCGACAGGGGAAGAAATGACATGGAGAGAAGCGTCGTGAAAATTCTGAACGGCAGGTTTGAAGGCTACGGGTATTTCGACATAGACTGCGCCGGCTTCGGGCTCGACGCACTGCACGACTGCATAAAACATGCAGAGGAAAACAGTGACATAATTTCAATAATAAAAAGCTACCTCAGCCACAACAGGGTCGAGAGAATAATCGAGTTCTGAGAGCGTCAACCTTAATAAAGATTACAGGAATTAAAACCTATTTATAACTTTGAGCAATTAACCCCAAAAACAAGGCAGGCATGTCCATTTTTAACAGGAACTCCAAACGAACGATTGTAAAGATTGACGAATTCATCGATAATATCGATCTGGGAATACTTGTCTTCAGGGAAGGCATAAAATCGTACATAAAAGGCGATATGGAAGCTTTTTCCACTCACCTTGGAAAGGTTGATCAGCTTGAAGCAATTGCCGACAGGCTGCAGCGCGAGATTGAGAATGAGATGATAACCTATTCCATACTTCCGCAGCACAGGGAGGATGTGGTGAAACTGATCGAGGAACTTGATGAGATAATGGACGGTATAAAAAGCTCAATGTATGAGTTTGACATAGAAATACCTCAGATTCCCTCGTCTCTTGGTGAGATAATGATAAATCTCAACGAATCCTCGGCAAATGCGGCGGAAGAGCTGCTGCCGGCAGTAAGGGCGTACTTCAGGGCTCCCCATACCGTTCGCGAAAAGCTGCTCAAGGTCTATTATTTCGAGAGTGAAACGGATAAAATAGCCTACCGGATAAAAAGAAAGATTTTTCATGAGATGCATGAAATTGACCTGGCCCGCAAGGCTCATCTGCGCTATATTATTCACCATCTGGAAAAGATTAGTGACCTGGCCCAGACAGGCGCCGACTTATTGTCGGCTATGGCAGTTAAGCTTATTATCTGATAATTTTACCCATCTTATATGATCCTGTTTTTTCTGACAAGCGGATTATTTCTCGGGTGGTCGCTCGGAGCCAACGATGCCTCAAATGTTTTCGGCTCGGCGGTCGGATCAAAAATGATTACCTTCCGCAGGGCAGCAATAATCGCATCACTATTTGTTATACTTGGTGCTGTTATTCAGGGGGCAGGCGCCAGCGGCACTCTCGGCAAACTGGGTTCGGTAAATGCCATCGGCGGTTCGTTCACCGTTGCCCTCGCCGCCGCCATAACCGTTTACATGATGACCCGCCTTTCCCTGCCGGTATCCACAACACAGGCAATAGTAGGGGCTATAATAGGATGGAATCTCTTTACGGGCAACAGGACCGATGCCTCCACACTTACCAAAATCGTGACCACATGGATTTCAGGACCTGTCCTTGGGGCAATATTTGCGATTCTGCTTTACATGCTTATACGAAGAATCAAAAGGAAATCGGGCATCCATCTGATAATATTCGAATCATATATCAAAACCGGTCTTATTATAGTTGGGGCTTTTGGTGCCTATTCCCTGGGCGCCAATAACATTGCAAATGTAATGGGGGTTTTTGTTCCGGCCTTCAGCCTCGATGACCTTGACCTTGGAATTTTCAGCCTGAGTTCGGCACAGCAGTTGTTCCTTCTTGGCGGACTTGCCATTGCTGCCGGCATACTTACGTATTCAAAAAAGGTGATGGAGACAGTCGGCACAGGGATAATAAGTCTTTCATCGGAGGCTGCCCTCGTTGTTGTTCTGGCACAGGCACTCGTGCTGTTTATCTTTTCATCATCTTCCCTGTCGGATTTGCTGGTGAAGGCCGGCTTGCCGCGAATTCCTCTTGTGCCTGTATCGAGTTCCCAGGTAATAGTGGGTAGCGTTATCGGAATCGGGCTTTACAAAGGCGCAGGAAACATAAACTTCAGAATCCTCGGGGAGATTGCAACAGGATGGATATCCACCCCGGTAATTGCAGGGGTTCTTTCATTTTTTTCCCTGTTTTTCGTAAAGAACATTTTTAATATCGACATCGGAACGAAAGTCGTGGAGACCGGCCTTGCTGAAACAGTATCAAAACCATGGAATGTTTCGGAAGTGATGAAATACGTAATTCTTGCAGTAATTGCAGCGGGGATTATAACCGTCGTTTATTTTTACCTTCTTGAAAGAAAAAAGAAAAGCGAATTCCGCAGGTCCGAACAAAGATTCTGGAAATATATAAAGTAGTTCCCGGAGCACCGGGAACTACCAGGTCACATCAAGGTACTGTCAGTTTAATACTGCCGGCAGGAATGAATAATTCTTCCCGTAGTAAAGCATCTGTGACAGATAGTCATCGATATATTCGACTTTCACATCTGTAATCTCACCATTATCGTTATACACCGGGACCAGCATAGGGTTGACAAACCCTGTGTAAGGTGCGAGGTTAAGTTTTGCGTATCGGTCGAGTATCTCGCTATGAAGAACAGGTTCCACTTTGACACCGTATGTTTCGACAAGGGCCTTTCCAGCCTCAAAGTCTCCCTCTGATTTGATTCTCTGTATCTCCCTCAGCAGATCCCCGAACAGAGTTCTGAGCTTGTCATAATCGTTTATTTTAACAAATGTTTTGCCGTCGCGGCTGAACATTTCAATCACATTGTCTTTTTTGCCGTTTTCGTAAGCCCATCTTGCAATGAGTGCCCTTGCCCTCATGTGTGCCTGTTCGATCTGCTTGCCGGGCCTTATCCTTACCAGTTGCGTCAGTATGCCGTTTCTGATGTAGCTGTCGTACTCTGCCATTGAGGCCTGCGGGTCGGGCAACAGGTTAAGTTCGATCAGTTTCCTGTCGGGAATGTAATAGAGTGCAAAGAGGTCGGCCCTTGCTTCTTCGAGAGGCGACTGGTAATTTTTGAGAGCGTTGGGGTCTGTTCCTTCGGCCAGTTTCCCGCTGGCATGTCCTACGCATTCGTGGAGGTCGGTATGAAGGGCTCCGGCCAGCGAACCATATTTCCTGACTCTTTCGATTTCATCGCTACTTGCGGCAAACTCACCGAGCATCCCCGAACCTGCCGATACTATATCGATTGCATCGGTAATGTTGGCCAGTGTGACCGATTTTGAACCCACCTCTTTTCTGATCCAGTCGGCATTGGGCAGATTTATCCCGAGAGGAGATACAGGGTAGCAATCGCCTCCCAGCATGGCAATGTTTATTACTTTGGCGGCCACACCGGTCACTTTTTCCTTCTTGTATTTTTCCATTATCGGACTGTTATCCTCAAACCACTGGGCATTTGCAGTGATTGTTTCAGTTCTTTTCGTAGCCTCGGGGTCTTTGTAATTTACTATGGCTTCCCAGGTGGCTTTCATGCCAAGGGGGTCCTCATAAACCTCAATAAACCCGTTGATATAATCAATCACAGGTTCGGTGTTTCCTGCCCATAGGACATTGTAGTCATCCCACGTCTTCAGGTCGCCGGTTTTATAATATTGAACCAGGATTTCAAGCTCTTTCTTCTGTGTCTCGTTTTCTGCAACGTTTTTTGCCTTTTCGAGCCAGTAAATGATTTTGTCTATAGCTTCTCCATATAGTCCGCCCGACCTGTAAATCTCCTCCTCAATTTTGCCGTTTCTTTTCACAACACGCGAATTGAGTCCGGTCGAGACCGGCCTGGGATCTTTGGGGTCGGTCAGGGCTGCATAGAATTTTTCCACCTCTTTCTGGGTAACGCCCTCGTAAAAGCCCGAAGCCGATTCTGCAATGATATCCTTTCCTTCACCCCGCTCAACCTTTTTGGGGAATAGTGCAGGATCGAAAATTACCGGTACAATTAGGTTCAGGAGATCGTCAGCCGATTTTCCGTTTCCGGTCGGAAGCAGTGAGGGATCGCAGTTTTTTACAAGACCGGTAAAAAATTCTTTTGAAAACCCTGGCACAAACTTATCGGAAGAATAGTGATGGTGTATCCCGTTGGCGAAGAATGCACGCTTGCAATATGTCAGAAATGCCTTGTACTCTTCGGTCTCCTTGTCTCCCGGATAGCTTTGCAGGATAGCTTCAAGAGTCTTTCTTATAAGAAGATTGTACCTGAAGTTCTGGTCCCAGAGAATATCTCTTCCGCACAGGGCAGCTTCGCTGAGATAATAAATCAACTCTTTCTGCTTTGGCGTTAGCGATTCAAAACCGGGCAGCCTGTACCGGAGTACACGCATGTCTTCAAACTGGTCGACAAAGTAGTTGAACTGATTATCCGGCTCACCGGTTTTATCACTCTTCGATGTGCATGATAAAGTTGAAGTTACGATTAAAAACATGATTAATGATTTGATGAGATTTTTCATAGCCATAGATTTTTTCAGAGGTTATAAATTTAATTATTAATTGAAATCTGAATAATGATTCATGCCGGTATTAAGAAAACAAACCATAATAAGGCTCCGGTAATAAACTTAAATTTACATAGTATCCGGATAATAACCCGCAATCCGAAAAGTAGCTGTTCCTTATTACTCCGGTTCAACACGAACTCACCCCCTCAATCCCCCTCTCTACGCCGTAGAGAGGGGGAAGCCTGAGCCTTGCGAAGGCAGGGGGAGAGTACATGAAAAACCAGAAAATGGCATTCAGACTAACGAATATTTCGATTTCATACCTTGCTACTTTGGGAGCTATACAATTAACTATTAATTAGCATCTTATGAGCAATTTGGAATTTTATCCGGACACTACTGTAAAAATATAATACCAACAAGGTTAAATATTTCTGACATATCTGTTTCCTGCACCCTCGAAGCCGCAATAATGGCGACATAAACAGAAGACCTTCAGCCGGTTATGAAAGATAAATTCGATTTTGGCCTGTGAAATGAATGAAAAACTTAACGGTAAAAAGATCAGTAAGGGATAAAAAAAAAAGAGGGGAGAGCAGGTGTGATAAGGGAGCGGGCTTTTTAGATAGTCCCCGTGTCTACTGTCTGATAAAAGGAAGGTTCCTTGATAAGCTGGCGCATTATCGTCGGACCTGGAATGTGAAAGTCAATGTCTGCAATACAATCCTGTTGATTCTCACATCCTGCTCTATTTCCTCTTTCTTTAAACAAAAATATGATACTTCATCGGATTTTCAAAATAAAATTGCAATTTTTTTTTATAATCATCTGTGAAATATTTTTAAATTTGGTTGAATACTATTTCCATACAGGATGATTGAATCTTACCCGGCAGAAATACAGCAGGTAATTATATCAGGTTCAGACGGGTTGTCGGTGAGTTATGTAACCGACAAGGGAGGTGTCTGGCATTATCATCCTGAATTTGAGATTATGCTTAATATCAGTTGTAACGGTACAAGAATAGTAGGAGACAGTATCGAAATATTCGATAATTATGATCTGGTGCTCATTCCGGGCAACATGCCTCATTGCTGGAACTATTACAGGTATCAGGACTCACTCCCGCCAAGACATTCAGTAATAGCTCACTTCAACAGGAATATCTTCGGCGACACGCTGCTTTATCAGCACGAGATGAGCAAAGTCAGGGAATTGTTCGATGAAGCTCAGTGGGGTATTTCATTTTCTGCCGGGGATGCCAGGGACGCTTCAAAATTCATGGAAGGGATGACTTCTCATTCAGGAATAGAGAAACTTATAGATTTTCTTAATGTTCTTAGAATACTCTGCAACTCAAAACACCGGCGTAAACTGTGCTCCGAAAAGTACAGGATAGAAACCGACGACAGTAATGAAAAAGAAATGGCAGAAGCTTATAACTATATCAGAGAGTATTACCGGAAACCAATTTCCCTGGAGGAGATCAGCAGAATCGCCGGAATGAAACCCCACTCTTTCAGCAAAGTATTTAAAAAACATACAGGTTCAGGCTTTGTTGAATTTGTCAACCAGGTAAGAACCGACAGGGCATGCTATCTGCTCAGGGAGAGCCGTGCTGCAATACACGATATTGCTGAAGAATGCGGATTTGCAAGCCTCTCAAACTTCAACAAGCAATTCAGGAAAATTATGGGGGTGTCTCCAAGAACATACAGGGAACAATTAACGATAAAAATGTAATTTTGCCCGACATTCTTGAAACTATTCTATAAACCTCAAATAATGCAGATATGAAGAAATATTTACTGTTACTGATTGCCTTCCGTTTTGTTGCATTTCATATCTCCGCTCAGGAAGACCTTAACTGTTCAACGATTATCGTAGGAAAGGCGGCAAGTGCAACAGGATCAGTGATAGTTGCACATAATGAAGACGATGGCGGTAACCAGATTGTCAATTTCTATAAAATACAGGGTAAGGACAACCGGAAGGGCGAAACCTTAAGGTTCAGGGAAGGCGCAGTCGAACCAAAACCCTCACATTCATATTCATGCCTTTGGTTTGAAATGCCCGGACAGGAATTCGCCGATACGTACATTAATGAAAACGGGGTCCTCGTCACATCAAATGCCTGTACATCAAAAGAGTTATACGGAGAAATAAGAGATGGTGGTATTGGCTATGAACTGAGGAGACTTATTGCCGAACGTGCTCTCTCTGCAAGAACGGGTGTTGAACTTGCAGGTTACCTGGTCGAAAAATGGGGTTATACGGGATCGGGCCGGACATACACGATAGCCGATAAGAACGAAGCCTGGCTTTTTGCCGTGGTTAGGGGGAAAAACTGGGTCGCTAAAAGAGTCCCCGATGACCATGTGGCTTATATACCTAATTATTACACGATTACCGAGATCGATACAACCGATACCGATAACTGCCTGGCTTCGAAAGACCTCATTAAATACGCCATCAGAAGAGGATGGTACAACCCTGAAACCGACGGAAAATTCAATTTTGCCCGCGTTTATTCAGCCGAGAGAACCCTTACCAGTATGGCAAACATCGGCAGGATGTGGATGGCGGTAAGCATTCTTTCGGGAAAAGACTATAAAAAGGAAGATGCTTTTCCTTTCAGTTTTCCTCCGGTAAAGAAGCAGGCTCTGAGTGATCTGGAAACCCTTCTTGCAAATCATTATGAGGGTACAGATCTTGACGACTCACGGAATTACACAAATGGCTCTCCTCATGCAAACAAGGTGCAGAATATCTGTGCCTCACATCAGCAGTTTTCTTTTATTGCAGAGCTGCGGCAGGGTTTGCCTTTCGATATCGGCGGCAGAATATGGGTTGCTCCAAGACGCGGTTGCGTGAATGCATATATGCCTTTTTATTTCGGAATTACGGCTTTTCCGCAGGGTATGTTCATGGATACACCCGAGAAAGCATACGAAATGCACTTCCGGCGTGATGAATCTATCTACGACAGATCAAAGCCAATGCTCTGGTGGAATTTTGTTTCAGTGGCTGAATTTACTGATGAGGATTTCAGAAACCGTTACCCCGAAAGAGTAAGGATTAAAAAGAGCCTGCAGCAGGATTATCTGAAAATGGCGGGCCGGCTCGAAAAAGATTATCTCCCGGTTTATAAGAAGCAGCCTCAGAAGGCCGAAAGTCTTATTAACGATTTCACCCGTCAGGTAGTTGAAATGGCTATCTCCGAAAATAATAAATACCTTAAAAGATAACTTTCAATTTGCTTCCCTACCGTACTTTACGGGTTAAAGCTTCAATCAGTGCTTATATTAAGCTACCATGAAAGCTTAATTTCCCCGGCTTGCAGAATCTGAAAAATGAATTAATTTTGCAGACTGTTTTCGGTTCCGTAGCTCAGTTGGATAGAGCAACAGCCTTCTAAGCTGTGGGTCGAGCGTTCGAGTCGCTCCGGAATCACCAAAAGCTGCCGGCAGGCAGCTTTTAGTGTTTATAGGAGCAGGGTAAAAGTTTAAAGATGGTACAATTACCGGAGTAAAAATTTTACTGGCTGCGAAGCAGTGGCACAAACCTTACCATGGCCAGGCGGGTCTTTTCGATCCGGCCATTCTTTTTAACGGCAAGGTAAATATACTGGGCAGAAGAAGGCGGCCCCACAGGCATTATCAGCCTGCCGTTCTCTGCAAGTTGGTTAAGCAGCGGCTCAGGAATGTGATCGGCGGCTGCCGTTACCATGATTATGTCAAATGGTGCATGCTCTTTCCATCCGACATAACCGTCGCCGGCCTTTACAACAACATTCCCGTACCCAAGTCTGGCGAGTCGCTGCGATGCCTCCCTTGCCAGTTCGGGTATTATCTCAATAGTGTATACCGTGTCAACAATTTCAGCCAGAATGGCTGCCTGGTAGCCTGAGCCGGTACCTATTTCAAGAACTTTTTTGTTTTTCGAGGGCCTTGACAGCTCGGTCATATAGGCTACAATAAATGGCTGAGAAATGGTCTGGTTATGGCCAATCGGAAGGGGAGAGTCTTCATAAGCCCTGTCAATGAGGCCGGCGGGGACAAACAGATGCCGGGGAACCTTTAGCATAGCTTTTATGGTGAGCGGATTACGTATTCCGTTAGCCACAATCTGTTTGTTTACCATTTCCTTCCTCAAAGCAGCATATTTATCTTCCTGGGAAAGAATTTTTGTATTTCCAGCCGTGAAGACTATAAACAGAAGACAGAAAGAAATTACCGGCCTGCTCCGCATATTCGGATATTCAAAATGTTTGTGTTCAGGTCTCAAATTTAAATATTATATCCCAGAAATCTGAGAAAACCGCCGCCAATTAACTCTATCAGCGGCCAGATTGGCAATAAGTTTCTGCCGGTGGTGAATGTCAGTATTAACAGACCGAAAAGAAGGAGAGTTCCGTACCGGTATATGGTCTGGTATATCACCGGATATTTTCTGAACCAGCTGAAAAGAATATGCGAACCATCAAGGGGAGGCAGCGGTATCAGGTTGAAAACGAACAGTCCCCAGTTTATAAAAATTGCGTAAATGAATAACTCTGCCCATATGCCGTTGATATTTACCCCCCAGTCAAGCAGGGCAGCGTATGTCAACGACAGAAACATAGCCGTCAGAGCATTTGAAAATGGTCCCGCAACAGCGATTTTTATTACATCGACCCCTGGATTCTTAAGATTTGATTCATTGAACTGAACAGGTTTTGCCCATCCAAAGCCTGCAATAAACAACATTATAAACCCGAGCGGATCAATATGCTTAAGCGGATTAAGGGTTACCCTTCCCTGATCGTGCGACGTGGTGTCACCGCACCTCTTTGCCATCCAGGCATGGCTGAATTCATGTATTGTTAAACCTATTACTATTCCGGGTAATAATTTAAGACTGTGTATCAGATCAAATCCGCTCATTGGTAATATTTTTCAAACCTTATATTTCTTTCTGTCAGCAAATAATTATTGAACCCGGGTCTTATTTATTGTAACTGTTTAGTTAATTTGCTGAAAATTTATAACGATTCACGGGCGAATATAACATAATTGAGAGAATGGTGCAATTTATGGACTTTTGCCCGGTATAAAACTCATGAATCCATGAACCGTCTGACAATCGCCATCGTGCTTTTTTGCATTTCGGGGCTGGCCCTAACCGGTCAGTCTGCATCATCCGACACTTCTGTTTACCTTATTACCTGTGCCCCCGGAAATGAAATCTATTCCATTTACGGACACAGTGCCCTGAGGGTTGTAATACCCTCCTCAGGGACCGATCTGGTTTACAACTGGGGCGTATTTGACTTCAGAACAAAAAACTTTGCATGGAAATTTGCAAGGGGCCGGCTGAATTATATGCTGGGCGTTTACCCGTACGACATGTTCCTCAGAGATTATATGCTTGAGAGAAGATCGGTCATATCTCAACGGGTTAACATTGAAAAAGAAGACCTTGATATGCTTATGGCCCTTCTCAACAACAACCTGAGGCCTGAAAACATCTTTTACAGGTATGACTTTTTGTATGACAACTGTGCAACCCGTATCCGTGATCTTTTTGAGAAGGTTTATTCTTCCAGACTCATTTATCCTCCTGATGAAAGAAAGGATATCCCCACCTTCCGGGAAAAAATCGCGGAATACCAGCGTTACTATCCATGGCTGAATGCAGGGATAGATTTCCTTCTGGGAACCCCTGTGGACAAAAAGGCCTTTTTCCGCGACAGAATGTTTCTTCCTGAAGATCTTCAGAAGAACCTTTCAAAAGCAGTAGTCAGCAGAAACCGGTTGATGATCCCCCTGCTGGGAGCACCTGAGGTAATCCTCGAATTTGATTCCCACCAGGTTATGCCATCCGCTCTTACATCACCGTTCCTTGTATTGAGCCTGTTATTTGTTGTAATACTGGTTCTGAGCGCGAAACTTAACAGGACTTTATTAAATTATGCAGATATACTGATCTTCTCTGTTTTCTCCATACTCTCCCTGTTAATGATATTCTTCAGTTTTTTCACGGATCATGAACAGACAAAATGGAACCTTAACCTGATCTGGAGCAACCCCATCGTTCCATTCTGTCTTGCATCGCTGGTTCTGAATAAAAACTGGTCATATCTTTTCAGAATGGTTTCGTGGTTAGCGGTGATTTTCATTATAGTTGCCCTGATTCTGCCCGGCAAAATCAATATGGCTCTGATTCCGGTAGTAATGATAATGGCACTTAGATCTGCAGCAAGAGCCGGGATGTTGCCCGGCATATTGAGTATTGATGAAAACGGAAGAGTTTAAATATTATCATTTAACAATTATTTAACATACCTTAACACCACCTTTCAGATTTGGAACATTCATTTGCCTTCCGAAACATTTTATTTCAAAAACCGTTTATAACCAGGCATTTTAAAGAGACAGAATATGGAACAGGCCGCTGATATAAGACAATTAAATGAACGCATTGAAAGGGAGAGCGCTTTTGTTGACATGATACGCCTTGAGATGGGCAAGGTTATTGTTGGACAGAAGCATCTGACCGACAGCCTTCTGATAGGTCTCCTTTCAAACGGACACATTCTCCTTGAAGGTGTTCCGGGACTTGCAAAAACTCTTGCAATACGTACACTTGCATCGATTATTGATGCAAAATTCAGCAGAATACAGTTCACCCCCGACCTGCTGCCTGCCGACCTTATCGGAACCATGATTTACAGCCAGAAGAAGGAGGAATTTGTTGTAAGAAAAGGACCTGTCTTCGCCAACTTTATCCTGGCTGATGAAATCAACAGGTCTCCGGCAAAAGTACAAAGCGCCCTGCTTGAGGCCATGCAGGAAAGACAGGTTACCATCGGTGAATCCACCTATTCTCTCGATGAGCCTTTCCTTGTGCTTGCCACGCAGAACCCTATAGAACAGGAAGGAACATACCCTCTGCCGGAAGCGCAGGTCGACCGTTTTATGCTGAAGGTATTGATCGGGTACCCTTCAAAAGAAGAGGAAAGGAGTATTATCCGTGAAAATATCGGAACCTCTTTTCCCAGTCCCGATACAGTGATTAAAACATCCGATATCATTAAGGCCAGAAGCGTGGTCAGAGATGTTTATATGGATGAAAAGATTGAAAATTACATACTTGATATAGTGTTTGCCACAAGGGAACCGGGCAGATACAACCTTGAAAAATTCAGGCCCATGATATCATACGGCGCCTCGCCAAGGGCTTCAATATATCTTGCCCTCGCCTCAAAATCATTTGCATTCATTAAACGGCGAGGATTCGTAATTCCCGAAGATGTAAGGGCCGTCTGCCATGATGTATTGAGACACAGAATCGGGTTAACTTACGAGGCAGAAGCGGAAAATATAAGCCAGGACAATATAATCACTGAAATACTTAATACTGTCGAAGTACCTTAAAAATCTTTAATATGTCAATGAAAGGCTTTCTTACCGGTGTGGTATTCTTCCTTGTAACATGTATTCCTTTTAATGCCCAGAATCTGATCGGATATCACGAGAAAGACATTAGAGGATATATGAAACAAAACCAGAAGAATATGGTGCTGCAGGGAATGACGTTCAACAATACTTACAGGTATCTTAAGTATGCGGACAGAAGTCAGACCCAGACTCTCTTCTTCTTTCTTTCTGCCGATTCGGTTTGCAGAAGCGTAAGGCTGATTTGTGATAAAACACTGAAAGACAAGAAGGTGTCAGAGCTTAATTCACTTTATAAACCGCTCGGCAATAACCTGTGGGAAGAAGAAAAGAACGGCGTTAAATATTCTGTTGAACTTAAAGACGAAGACTGGACGTTCAACATAAGTATAACAACCAAACCGGCGAATTAGGCAATAAAGGTGGAAGCTGTTGATCTGCTTAAGAAAGTAAGAAGAATTGAAATAAAGGCAAGGGGATTGTCGAGGCATATATTTGCCGGACAATACCACAGTGCCTTTAAAGGAAGAGGTATTGCCTTCAGTGAGGTAAGGGAATATCGCTACGGGGATGATATAAGAAATATCGACTGGAATGTCACAGCAAGGTTTAACCATCCCTATGTAAAGGTATATGAGGAGGAAAGAGAACTCACTGTGATGCTGCTGATGGATGTCAGCGGATCCGGTATGTTTGGCACGAAAAACAGCTTTAAGAGGGAAGTGATGACAGAGATTGCTGCAGTGCTGGCATTCTCGGCCATTCTTAACAACGACAAAATAGGGGTGATGTTTTTCTCCGACAGAGTCGAAAAAATAATACGTCCGCAAAAGGGAAGAAAACACATACTGCGGATTATCAGGGAACTGCTGGAATTCAACCCGGTAAGTCACAAAACTGATCTGAATGAGCCTCTGCGTTACCTTACAAATGCCATCAGAAAAAGATGCACTGCTTTTATAATTTCCGATTTCATTTCTCCCGATTTTGATGAATCGCTTCGGATTGCCTCAAACAAGCATGATGTGGCCGCCTTAAGGATTTTTGATCCGGCTGAAACGGCAATACCCGATATCGGACTCGTAAGGCTTTACGATCCTGAATCGGGTTTTGAGAAATGGGTGGATACTTCCTCATCAGGTTTGCGCCGTCATTATTCAGAATGGTGGAAAAACTTCAGCGAGAAAACAAAAAACACTTTCATCAGGGCGGGGGTCGACTCAGCCTCTGTCTCCACAGGAGAGGACTACGTCCCAGCACTGATCAGATTCTTTAAAAACAGGTAGTAAATGAGCAGGCATTTCAGAATATTGTTTCTGCTTTTTTCACTTCCCGGCGTTATGTCATCCCAGGAAGTGAAAATAAATGCCTCTTTCGATACTACCCGTATCTTTCTCGGCGACCAGGTAAAATATATTGTAACACTTGAAAAGCCTGAAACACTAAGGATAAACCTTCCCGTCTTTAAGGATACATTGCTGAAACAGATAGAAATCCTTCAGGGACCGGAAATGGACTCGGCAGCCACCGGAAACGGTTTTGTGCGGATAAAACATGAATACCTTGTAACTTCGTTCGACTCCGGATTCTACCAGGTGCCGCCTGTCTATGCTGAATTGAAAACCGGATCGGGCGTCAGGCGTTATTACTCCGACTACGCCTGGCTGGAAGTGATGCGGGTGAAGATCACCCCGCCCGATACAGCCTCAGGCATATTCGACATCGTGGAACCCTTAAAAATACCTGTTACGGCGGGAGAAATTATCCCATGGATTCTGCTGACAGCGCTGTTAATCATTGTTATCTGGCTAACAGTAAGATTGATAAAACGCTACAGGAAAGTAAAACCTGAGGATATGCACCAACGGCCTTCCGAACCGGCTCACCTAATTGCTTTCAGGGAACTTGAAAACCTTAAGATGATGAAGCTGTGGCAGAAGGGGGAAACAAAAGAATACTACTCACGCCTTACGGAAATCATTAGACAATACCTGTATAACCGTTTTTCGGTGGAGTCGATGGAAATGACTACCCCGGAAACCCTGGCTGTAGTTGAGAAATCGGTCTCACTCGACGACAGTCAGTTCAGAATCCTCAGGACCATCCTGACAGGGGGAGACCTCGTAAAGTTCGCCAAATACAACCCTGAACCTTCGGAAAATGAGCTTCATTTTGATTATGCATGGGATTTTGTAAAAGCTACCATGCAGATTCCTGTTTCAGATGAGGATAAAGGGATTTCAAACGTAAAAGGAGAGGAGGAGGCAAAATGAAGGGAATTGTATTTGCATCACCCGGATTTTTATACCTGCTGGCTCTGCTGCCGGTAATGGTGGTTTTATATATTCTCCGTTACCGCAGATCGAATGCCTCTCTGAACGTTTCATCGGTGGAGCCTTTTAACGGTTTTCAGGCGGGCCGTTTCAGGATTTACCTTAGGCATGCATTATTCGCTTTAAGAGTAATCGCCGTCGGCCTCCTGATAGTTGTCCTCGCAAGACCTCAGTCAACCAACAGCTACCAGGATGTAACAACGGAAGGAATTGATATTATTCTGACTCTCGATATCTCGGGAAGTATGCTTGCCCGCGACTTTAAACCCGACCGCCTGGAGGCTTCAAAGAATGTTGCCACAGAATTTATTTCCGCACGGCCATACGACAGAATCGGCCTCGTGGTCTTCAGCGGTGAAAGCTTTACACAATGTCCTCTTACAACCGATCATGCTGTGCTGATTAACCTGCTCAGGGAAATTAAAAGCGGAATAATAGAAGACGGTACGGCAATAGGGGAGGGCCTTGCAACAGCAGTCAACCGCATAAGGGATGCAAAGGGCAGGAGCAGGGTGGTGATTCTTCTTACTGACGGGATAAACAACCGCGGAATAATTGCTCCCGTTACGGCTGCCGAAATCGCAAAGACCTTCGGCGTAAGGGTATATACCATAGGCGTCGGAACAATGGGCGTGGCACCCATGCCGGTGAGAACCCCCTTCGGGATAAGGTACCAGGATATGCCTGTAGAGATTGACGAAGAAGTGCTTAAAAACATAGCTTCCGTCACCGGCGGCAGCTATTTCAGGGCAACCGACAATAATAAGCTTGCCCAGATATATTCGGAAATTGATAAGATGGAAAAATCAAGGCTCGAGGTGAGGCAGTTCAGGGTAAGGGAGGAAAAGTTCCTCATTCCTGCCCTCATTGCGACAATGATTTTCCTTCTGGAGTTGTTGCTCAGAAATCTTGCTCTGAAAAGTCTTACATAGAACAGGAGGAGATATGAACCTTTTCAGATTTGCAAACCCCGAATATCTGTACCTGCTGCTGGCAGTCCCGCTGTTAATCCTCATATTTGTAATCAACAGGATAAGGCAGAACAGGGCTGTTGAACAGTACGGTGATAAGAAAGTCGTTCTCAGGCTTTTACCCGACCTCTCCTCCGCCCGGCCCGTCGTCAAGCTGATCTTTGCCATCCTTGCCCTCGTATTTCTTTCCCTGATGCTTGCACGTCCGCAGTTCGGATCGAAGATAGAAGATGTAAAGCGAAAGGGTATCGAGGTAATTGTAGCCCTCGATGTCAGTAACTCAATGCTCGCGGAAGACATACAGCCCAGCAGGCTGGAGCGTGCAAAGCAGGCGGTGTCACGACTGGTTGAAAACCTTACAGATGATAAAATAGGACTTATAGTTTTTGCGGGCGATGCATATATCCAGATACCCGTTACCGCCGATTATGTCTCAGCAAAAATGTTTCTGTCAACAATCAATCCGTCAGCCGTCCCAAAACAGGGTACTGCAATCGGATCAGCTATATCTCTGGCAATGAGATCATTCTCTCAGGGACAGGACAAGAGCAGGGCAGTTATCGTCATCACCGACGGTGAGAATCATGAGGATGATCCTGTTGCTGCGGCAACAGAAGCAGCAAAACAGGGAATCGTTGTCCATACCGTGGGAATAGGTTCTCCCGATGGTGTTCCGATATCTCTGACAGTAAATGGTAAACGTGAATTTCTCAAAGATCACGAAGGAAATACCGTAATTACCAAACTGAACGAAAAAATTCTGCAGGAAACAGCCATTGCAGGCAATGGCAAATATGTCAGGGCAACCTCTGCAAGCCTGGGACTTGAGCAGATATTATCGGAAATCAGGAAAATGTCGAAACAGGAAATTGAGGGGAAAATTTTTACGGAATACAACGACCAGTTCCAGTTCTTTGCAGGTCTGGCTTTAATATTCCTTATTGCTGAATTTCTTGTAATGGAGAAAAAAAACCGCAGGCTCTCCGGGTTGAAAATCTTTAAATTCAGGGTCTGATATGAAGATTTCATTAACACACCTGGTTGTTTTCAGAGTGTCAGCGATCATGGCACTGGCATGGATACTTTCTGAAATTCCATCGCAGGCCCAGGAAGAACGGAAACTTTTAAGGCAGGGCAACTCAAAATACTACGATGGACGTTTCAATGAATCGGAAATACTCTACAGGAAAGCCCTCGATAAAAACAATTCATCATATGCGGCAAAGTTCAACCTGGGTGACGCACTGTACAGGCAGAATAACTTTGAGGAGGCTTCACGTAATTTTGTGGCATCCTCAGAGTTGCAGAACGACAGGATAAAAAAGTCAAAGAGTTATTTCAACCTCGGAAATTCCCTTCTTAAAAACAATAAAATTGCTGAAAGTATTGAAGCTTACAAGAGCTCTCTCAGGCTTGATCCGTCCAATGTTCAGGCAAAGCATAACCTTGCCTTTGCCCAGGATCTTCTAAAGCAACAGCAACAACAGCAGCAACAGAATCAGAACGATAAGAAAGATCAGAAGGATCAGGATCAGGAAAAAAACCGGAACAACAGGCAGCAGGATGAACAGAAACAGGAACAGAATCAACAACAGCAGCAACAACAGCAACAACAACAACAACAACAGCAACAACAACAACAACAACAGCAACAACAGGGGATGACGCGGGAAGATGCAGCCAGGATACTTGAAGCCCTCTCCAATGATGAAAAAAAGGTTCAGGAGAAGGTGAAGGATGCCAGGGCGGCAGGTGAGAGGGTCAGAACTCTGATAAACTGGTGAGGTGAATATGAAGATAATATCCTATATATTTTTTATTACCGGTATGGCTGCAGGCACGGCAGCAGCCCAGGATATTTTTGTAAAAACCGAATACCCCCGTGTGGTGAGCCAGGGTGAACAGTTTGCAATAACCTGGACTATTAACACGGGCGGAGGTGAGATGACAGCTCCTCCCTTTAAGGGTTTCTACAGGCTAATGGGACCGCAGACAAGCTACAGCTCCAGTACAAGTATCATCAACGGCAAAATATCACAGGAAACCTCCTACTCCTATACTTATTACCTGCAGGCAGTAGAACCGGGCAGATTTACCATACCTCCTGCAGTGATAAAGGTGAAGGGAAAAGAATACAGCTCGGATTCTCTTTATATTGAAGTGGTGGCCGATCCTTCTGCAAGGCAGCCCGGGCAGGGAGCAGGGAAGCAGGAAGTGCAGGAACCGGCCGGCAGCCAGACATCAGGCGGTGATCTCTATGTAAGACTTATTCCAAGCCGGACGGATGTTTATGCCGGAGAACCTGTGATACTGACCTTAAAAATCTATAACCGTACCGATCTTTCCGGTATCCAGGAGATTAAATATCCCGACTTTAACGGATTTATTAAGGAGGATATAGAAACTCCACCGCTGAATTCGCTGCAACGGGAGAATGTTAACGGTGTAATATATGGTACCGGCGTCATTCAGCAGTTTTTGATTTTTCCCCAGTTAACAGGCGATCTGAAAATTGATCCCGTACAGGTTACCGCTCTTATCCAGCAAAGAATCAGCGATCCTGATCCGTTCTTCGGCGACTTTTTTGCCAGATTCTTGAATGTTCAGAGAGTTCTGGTGAGTAATCCCGTTAACTTAAAGGTAAAACCTCTGCCACCGGGCAAACCCGATAATTTCCCGGGTTTGACGGGCAATGTCAAAATATCCGCCACCCTCAGCAGGGATACGTTGAAGGTCAACGACGCCCTGAACCTGAAGATTACTCTGAGCGGCTCGGGCAACCTTAAATATGCCGGCGCCCCCACACTGAAATTATCGCCGGATATCGAAAAATACGACCCTAAAATCTCCGACAACATCAGAACCTCCTCAGCCGGACAATCAGGACAGAGAATATACGAATATGTTCTCATACCTAGGCATCACGGCGATTTTGTAATCCCTTCAGTCACCTATTCATATTTTAATCCGGTATCCAAACAATATGAAACAGCATCCACCGGTGTACTTAAATTTCATGTGATGAAAGGATCCGATCAGGCACCGGTTGCTATGTTCGGCGGAGTGTCGAAAGAGGATGTCCGTTACCTCGGAAAAGATATTAGGTTTATCATGTCAACTCCCGGGCTATGGGTGAAGACAGAGAAATTCCTGGTAAATTCTCCGGTATTTCTCTATATGTATCTGACAGTGGTTCTGATATTTATTGTTCTTATACTTATAAGAAGGGAACATATAAGAAGGAACTCCGATATAGCACGTGTGAGAAACAGGAAAGCGGGCCGTATAGCGGGAAAAAGACTATTGATAGCAGGAAAATTCATGCGGTCAGGGGATAATGACAAATTTTACGAAGAGCTTCTGAAGGCGCTGTGGGGTTACCTGAGCGATAAACTTTCAATTCCTCTTGCAGAAATGAACCGTACAAGGGCAATTGAAAAGCTCAGGGAGAAAGGTGTGGAGGAGAATGTTATTGAACTTGCACGTGAAATTATAGATAAATGTGAGTTTGCCAGGTTTGCACCTGCTGCAGCACCTTCGGAAAACAGGATTGTCTATGAAAAGGCGGCAACATTAATAAAAACCATTGAAAATACTCTTTGAGGTGAAAAGAATACTTGATCAATGTATTTTAGGTTTCCTGCTTCTGCTCCCACTGATGGTTTCCGGAGCCGGCGTTAAGGATAAGGTGCCTGATGAAAAATTCAGGGATGGTGTTGAGTTGTACAGTGCCGGAAAATACACCGAAGCCCTTGAAGTATGGAAGTCGCTTTACAATTCAGGGTACCGGTCGGCAGCTCTTGATTATAACATAGCAAACGCCTGTTTTAAAACAAACGACCTGCCGGGTGCAATACTTTTTTACGAAAGAGCGCTTCTGCTTAAGCCTTCCGGGGAAGATATTAAGTATAATCTTGAGGTAGCCAGAACAATGGTGGTTGACAGGTTCAACGAGGTACCGGAGATTTTTTTTGTCACGTGGTTTAATTTTATTTCACTTCTCGCTCGCACGGATACCTGGGCGGCAGTAAGCATTATAACATTTATCCTGTTCTTTATATTGCTGGGTCTGTACCTGTTCAGCAGCAGGTACCGTCTTAAAGTGGCATCTTTCTGGATAGCTGTATTTATGCTGCTGATCAGCGGATGCACCCTGGCATTCTCACTAAGGAGCAGATACCTTCTTAATAACAGCGGCAAAGCGATAGTATTTTGTCCGCAGGTCAGCGGAAGGAGCTCTCCGGATGAAGGAGGAAATGAACTTTTTCTCATTCATGAAGGAACAAAGGTTACAATTACAGATTCACTTAAGAACTGGTACGAAATAAGACTTCCCGACGGCAATAAGGGATGGGTGCAGCAGGAATGCCTTGAGAGAATTTAAAAAATGCAACTATTTTACTATATTTCAGGTCTGTTTAATTAAACAAGGGTAAAAACCTGGCTGTAATGAAAAAACTGTTATACATCGTTTTCCTTTTGTTCCTTTTTTCAGGATGCAAAAAACTGGATAAAGAACCTCTTGGCCCTACTGATATAAGAGTCAGAAACCTCTCGGATGTGGTTATGAACGAGCTTACCGTTGAAACAGGCGGCGGAACAAATAACTACGGAACTCTTAATGCAGGAGCGGTTACAGACTATTATCGTTTCGAAAAAGCCTATCCTAAGGCAAATATCTCTGCAGTTATCAACGGGCAGAAATACAAAACCGATACAGTCCTCTATTACTACATGCAGTATCTCGGACAGGTTAAGGCAACCTACGAGGTATATATTGAGAGTGAAGCTCAGAAGAAACTGAAAATCAGTAATGTGGTAATGGAGTCTCCGCTAAAGTAAATATTACGGTTAATTTTTTAATCAGAGACCGAACTTTTTAGTCCGGTCTTTGTTTTATTGGTACACAGGTTTTTCATGGTTGGTTAGAGGTTAGTTAAGTTGAAGAGGCGTAAGCCTCTTTTTCTTTTACCACATAACCGGTTCAATGCCATTCTGCTTCAGATATTCATTGCATTTGCTGAAATGCCTGTTCCCGAAGAATCCCCTTGAAGCAGAGAGGGGAGAGGGGTGGACGGATTCGAGGACAAGATGACGTGTTTTGTCGATAGATTCGCCTTTTTTCTGAGCATATGCTCCCCACAGGAAGAATACCAGATTGTTTTTTTCAGTGTTCAGCAGCCGTATTACTGAATCGGTAAACTCTTCCCATCCTTTTCTCTGGTGCGAGGCAGCCTGGTTGGCCCTGACCGTTAAAATGGCATTCATCAGAAGCACGCCCTGCCGGGCCCATCTTTCCAGATTTCCGGATTTCGGAACCGGGATGCCAAGGTCGGATTCTATTTCCTTAAAAATATTTACAAGACTTGGCGGAAAGGGGACGCCGTCGAGTACTGAGAAGCAGAGCCCGTGGGCCTGTCCGGGACCATGATATGGATCCTGCCCGATTATCACGGCTTTCACTTTGTTGAAAGGGCAAAGGTTAAAAGCGTTGAAAATCAGACTGCCCGGGGGGTAGATGGTCTTTGTCCGATACTCTTCCCTGATAAATTCAGTCAGTCTGATAAAATACTCCTTGCTGAATTCTTCCGAAAGCCGGCCCTTCCAGCTCTCTTCGATTTTGACATCCATATTGTTTTATCTGTTTTTGAGATTTCTTAAAAGTAAAAAAAATAATCCAAAGGGGGCTCAACCCGGGTAATTGGAGAGTTCGGCTGAGCGTCCTCGCTCAGCCGGATTGTTGATAGAAGTTATTACAGGGCTCAACGAGGACGTTGAGCCCAACAGGAGTGAGGACGTTGAGCCCAACGGTAGTGAAGATTTTGAGCCCAACAGGGTGTTGTTTAGGGTCGAGGTTGTCTAAAAAGTACATCCTTTCCTTTTTTGTTATGTTACTTTCTTTTGCTTCTCCAAAAGAAAAAGAGCCCGGAGCTAAGGGATCGCCGGGCGAAGCGAACCACACTGCAAAATATCGTGCACCCTAATTATTGCCGTAACCGGAGAAGTCTTTGCCGGGTCGGTTAAATAACGGCCGGGGATGGTTATGTTCCTTTCTGTTGTCGATCACTTTTTCGCCTGTTAAAATGCCGTCGATGAAAGTAAGAATGATATCTTTTTCATAAACCGAGAAGTAGCCCATGTGGACATATTCGAGCATTTCTCCTTTTGGTACTCTGATTTCCCCGGTAAACCAGCCGGCGAACACCCGTTTCTGTCCGGGAAACAGATAGTCTAAGTCCACTTCTTCATAATTATCGACATAGGCTTTGAGACCGACAAGATACAGTTTATTATCCGTGATCTCCCATTTCGCGTAGTAACCGCGCCAGCAGTCGGTTGAAGGCGCCAGGAATTTGATATCAGACCGCGAAAGCAGGTACTGGTTCAGCGGCTCGGTGGCCATTATGGTCTTTTTGCCTTTGTAGAAAAGAATATCTCCTGACTGAGCTGTCATCTTATTTTGATTTATGTTTTAATCATTTCAATGACCGGCAAAGGTTTTTCATTCCCGCGACCGTGGTAAAAGACCCGCCCGGCTGCCGGTTTCGTATTATAAATATACATAAAAATCGTTGATTTTTATTCATTTAGGACAAATTTTTTAACATAAATCCGCTGATATTTTTTCAACATTTTTGTTGATTTTTTTTGTTAAAAACGGCCTTTTTTCGTAAAGCCGGGGGATATTTTCACTATATTTGCACATCAGCATCAGGAATCCTTAAATGGATACCAACCGAGTTGACACCACGGTGGTAAAACGATGTGGACGGTCTGTCAAAAATGTTAAATATCACGACTTTCCAGATTGGCCTTGATGAAAAAAGAAGCTGGTTTTTTATAGTAACTTTTTACAATATGGAAGAAAACGCCAATAAGTCAGTTCGAAGCAGTTACCCTGTTTTAGTCAGGTGTAATCAGGTATTTCTGAAAGAGGTTACGTTACGGCAAACAATTAATTCCCCGAAAAAGCATCCGGTTTCCGCAAAAACACGATAAACGTATGTCAGACAAAGAATTACATTGCTGCGAAAATTGCAGGCACTTTAACAGGTCGTCAGGCTTCTGCAATCTCAGGAAGGAGAAAATAGTTTCAGGCAACGGAACAACCTGCGACAGCAGGAATATGTTTTTTCATGATGTGCCAAAAGGGGTGATGAAAGCCGTTGGGTATAAAGTTAAAGACGGAGAAAGAATCTGCCGCGAAATCCCATATTATCACGGCATAAGGCCGGATATTATCCAAAGCGAAACCGGGGAAGAGCTCAGGGTTTCGGTAATACGGGATGACGGCAGAAAGATGGATTTCCCTTCTGTTGAAGATTACATAAATTATTATAAAAAGCAGTTTGACCTGCCGGTTATTCTGACCGGAGCACTGGCCGGTGATATTATCGGTTCGGTTTATGAATTCAATAATATAAGAACCACAGCTTTCCCTTTGTTTACGAATCTGTCAACATATACCGACGATACGGTAATGACGCTGGCCGTTGCGAACAAGATATTAAGGAACTCCACTTATACAGTTGAGATGCAGCGTTTGGGGAGGCGCTATCCGGGCACAAGTTACGGGAGCAGATTCAGGGAATGGCTTTTTTCAGAGGATCCGCGGCCATATTACAGTTACGGGAACGGCTCTGCCATGAGGGTAAGCCCGGTTGCATATGCATTCGAAAACATCGAGGATGTAATTTCGGAGGCAGGGAGGTGCGCGGAAGTGACTCACAATCATCCCGAAGGTATAAAGGGAGCTCAGGCTGCTGCAGCAGCGGTTTTTCTGGCAAGAAAAGGAAGCAGCAAAAAGGAAATTAAAGATTTCATTATCAACAGATTCAATTACGATTTAAACCGGAAGGCCGATGATATAAGAAAAGTGTATCAGTTTGACGAATCATGTCAGGGTTCTGTACCTGAAGCGATAATATGTTTTCTTGAAAGCAGTGATTTCGAGAATGCAATAAGGCTGGCCGTATCGATCGGGGGAGACAGTGACACAATAGCATCCGTTACGGGCGCAATAGCCGAGGCGTTCTACAAGGACATAAGCAGTGAAATTAAAAGAAGGGTACTTGAATACCTGCCAGATGATTTATTATCAATCCTTCTTGAATTTTCGGGTGTTTACAAAAACAATTAAAAATCGCAGGGCGGAGAAGATTGCCCGTGTAACGGGTTGATCTGACATCCGGTCTCTTTAATCCGGCATAATGGCAAGTCTCATACAATATTACGGGTTTAATGAATCTTACCGAATCATAACTGCTTTTCTTACCCCGACGAACCGTCAGGGATGAACAGACCGTATGAGGGCACCGTTATTCCGGAGAGATTTAATAAGAAGAATTATTACGTTCAGGGGATCAGGATATGAGTCAACCGTAAATTATTTCTGGAGGAGCGGTCAGGTGTTATGCTGAAAACCGGAAATTTCCGGAAGATCAGGAAAATGATAACCGGGCTTATTGAGGATATCCGGGAGTTTCCGGAATTCTGAATTTACTCATATTCCCGGATTTGTTTTCCCGGTGTTTTGGCACCGGTCAGGAAGGATATTCACCTGTTCCGATTGCGAAGCTCCAGTGGGGCACAACTGTACAAATATCTATCCTGGTTATCAGTCCGCCGGACGCTTTTATAAACACAAGGGCTACTTTATTTTCAACGGTGCCCTGTGAAAGGATTATGCAGTGATCGCCCCGTTTCACCGATGCCAGTTTAACCCTTGCGCCTGACTGGCGTCTCATAATACCTATTTCGGCGAATACCGGTTTATTGCTTTTTCTGATTGTTTTAAATTTTCCGTCCAGGTAATATAAAAGATTGTTTTTGCCTGTTAAAGGAACGAAAACGTTCTGGCTCTCATACACTATGTCTTCCGCGAAATAATCGGCTATCCCGCTGAAGTCGAGTTTATTAAACATTTGAGCCAGTTTTCTGTAGAGAGTAATCAGGGTTGTATCCTCCATAAAATGCATGAGTTAACGATTACTGAACCGCGAATATAATAAAGGAAGATAAAAACTATTGCAGCCGGGGTAAGACGGTTTTCGTTACAAATCCGCCGCCCGGGTGGCCTGGCAACCAGGAAAGGGGCAGCGCAGATTACGCCGGGAAGGGTGGGTCAGGCTATTGAATTTTGATGATACTGATGGTATTGTAAATCTTTATGTACAGGAACCGGATACCAAAAAGACATACACACTCTCATCAAATATGGAATATGATGGCGATTACTGACTTTGGAGTCTGTGCGACCTTGAAACACTGACCACATAACCAAAATAAACGAACCTCTATTTTGTTTGTTTTTTACAGGGGGGGATGCTTATGGAAAATCAATGGTTCTGGATGCTGGTTTTTTATCACCAATTATTTGCAGGGACGGCTATTTTGGTGAAATAAAGAAGCTACATATAAAAACTATATTTTAATTGCATAGTATCATCAGAATCCAAATACTTTAATATTTCACCAACATTTCTTGCACATTCAATTGTAATTGGAAATTTTCTATCAAATTGGGTATTGTTCCAATTCATTTTGGTCAATGCTATTATTTCATCACAAATTAAATTGGGAGATTCATCATAATATGCCAATTTAATCTCCAGTGGACTTGGTATATACTTACCTGCATAAGTTTCATAATAGGGTACTGACCCTCTTGTATATAATATGTGTTGCGTTTCAGATATAATTAAATGCGTCCCTCTCAATGGTGGATAACTACCCTGACGATATAACCTTAAATCCGAGTGTTGTATTGAAATTAAATCTACTTGATTGATTTTATATGTTTTTGATGCTTCGTTAAATCCACTTATTTCATCTTCATTATAATTTGAAGTTTTATGGAGTACCAGTCGCTTTGGAAATATTTTTACTGCATCATAATATTCCTTGAGGGATTGACTTAATAAATTATATGACTGTTCTTCTGTAAGATGCGGTGTAAGGTCATACTTGTTCATTAATATCTCTTCACCTCTTAATATCACACCTCTTCCAAGTTCATTAAATATCTGAGCAATACTTGTCTGGATTCTTTTCCTATCACGGCTTCGGTAAAAACTAATGCCAGCATAACATGTAGCCTCTGCTGAATCTTTTCTTATTAATGCCCAAGGTGTCCCAGATGCTTTGTAATATAGTGCAGTGAAAAAATTCCACGCAATTGTTGCAGGGTCTTGCATATCAGAAGTTGGATTTGCAATTCTGTCTCTTAATATCTGGATTGGGACATTGAATTGCATTGCTTTGGCTTTCAAATATCGTCTGAAATTTTGTTCCCTTTCTATCTTATCAGATGATTCATCATCTTCCAAAGTATCAGATAATCCTTCTTCATCATCATCGGCAGTTTTTGAATCACTTAATATGTAAGAAATAAATTTCTCTGATAGAGCGCAAATAATTACATCAGGGTTTTTATTTTTTGATAGATATTTAATTTCAGAAAGATACAATCCAGCAATTTCCTTAATTCTTTTTTCAAAGTCCTTATTACTCTTAATTATTTTGTCAAAATCAGAATTATTTAATCTGCGCAAATATGAATCATCAAAAATTATTTCACTTTTAAATCCCATTTCTTTGTTGAATCCACAAAAATTTAGAAATAGATTTGGATGCGGAATTTTGCTTTCCTTTCCTTTAATGTGAGATTTACATGAATCCAGCCAGTTAATTACTTTATCAATACTTTCACCCTTACCTATAATTCCTACTTTAATCTTTTCTGGACGAACATTCCTGATATCATATGGATAGAACGAATAGACGCCAGATTTGGGACATATATGCTGGTCAATTCCAAATTGTAATGATGGTTCTTCAATATACCTTAATTTCATCATTCAAAATAACTGTTATCAAATAATTCATTATCTTTTAATAAATCCATTTCAACGATATCGCCTGTACTTACCACTGATTTTACTTGTTTCCACTTTTTTTCATCTAATTGTGGTGACATATTCAGTGTAGCCGTTTGAACTAAGTTAATATATGGATATTTCTCATGAAAAAGTTCTGTATCAGCAAGATAGAAGACTATTATTCTAAAACAGTTGTATACTGAATTATTGTTTTCTAATTTTTTAATTCCTGACATATAGGATGATTCATACCGACTCTGACGATACCCATCTGCATTTGTAAAACTCCATGTGGGATTTATTATCATAAACCAATCATCATCTATGGAAATAAATGAGCAATGGAATGCCAAACTTCTATAACATATTAAATGATTGTCTTTCTTGCTTCTTATCTCTGCAATAACAGTTTTTGTCGCTTCTTTTTTCCCTCTCCATTTTATTTTTTTCGTTGATGGATTATTCTGATTATTGGCAAATCTGAATATCTTTTTTCTGCCATACCATTCAATGCCTTTTATTTTACAATACTCGCCAAATGTCTTTCGAAGTAAATGTTTAAAAACTTTCATGTTATCATCATTCCTGCCGTAAAAATCCTCACACCTTATTTCTATAACAGTACCGTTATCAATGACTTTATTTAAAGGTTCACCGATGTTTGAAATATCTTTGAAAGTATATAAACAATTCTCAAAAAGTAGCCAGTCCTCACATTTTGCCCCTAACTTCTTTAATTGATGCTTGACCAGTTTTTCTTTCCAAAACTTCTTTTTTGGTTTTCTCCCATTAGCAACAAGAGATTCGTTCAATTCGCTTGAAAGGTCTTCTTCATTAATATTTAATTCTGCTTTATAAAATGTCGCAGGGAACGTAATTTTCAGAAGGTTCGGTATAATCTTTTCTGGTTCGTTGCTTAAATAACCAGAAGTGAATAGTTTCTTCCTGTTTTCAAGTTGTACATCGGAGAACTCAAGTTCATATAACTTGGCTATTGATTGTATTTTGGGTGTAGAACTTAACTGATTAATTAGTTTTAAGATATCATCCTTATCAATAATATGGTCGGATGGGGAAAAATGAAATCCTGATGGGACTATCTCCTTTAGTTTACTTTCGCTATACCTTGGCTTCTTATGTGTTATGATATAGAAGTAGATAACATCAAAAAGCTTATGGAGTTCAAACTTAAAAAAGGTCTTTAACGATTCGGTGATTTTATCACTTGTGCTTGTTGCTGTTATCTGAAAAGCAACCCTGTTGGCAAAGTCTGCCAAATCAATAGCTGGGAAATTCTTTTTTTGAGTGGCGTTAAGGTTTTCTAACGATAACCCAAAAACTTCATTTAATACTGGCACTAAGAAATTTTCCGCATGAATATTAATATGATATTGATTTAAAGCGTTAAAACCTTCAACTTCATTTACAAAGATTGAAGAATATTTTACAATCTTACCAATCGATTCAATCCTATTCATACATCTTTATTATCCATCATATATAGAAAACCAATTTTCTACTATGTTATTGAATAAAAAACTTTACTTGTAATTAACTTCAACTGAAATACCAAATACTTTTTATTTAATGGTTCAATCCTTAGAGGGTTCCAGCGCCTCTTTCAACGCTACCCTCAATAAATCCTGTGTATATTTCTGGTTCTGTTGAATGGTTTGCTCCAGTTCATCAGACAGTTTCATCAGTTGTTCAATTTTTATTACTATCCGATTTTGCTCATTAATCGGGGGTAATGGAACACAGAAACCTGCTATATTACTCATACTTAAATTTGCTCTCCCGGGTGCGAATTGATTTTTAAACATTAAATCAATAATCATATTCGAATTCATCAAGTGTAAGAAATACTTCAAATCTATCCCTGATGTCTCAAAGCGAATCAAGCACACTGCTTGATTAATATTCGCAATTTTATCTAAATCATACATTGCAGTCCGACCAATTGAACCACCAACAATATTTGTTAATAAATCGTTCTTTCTTAAAATTGACCGTGGTTCGATTTCATTGAATTCTTTCTCCACATATGTTAACTCATCAAATATGAGTGTATAATTACCAACATTTTTACTTGTTATAAAAAGCACACCCTCTTCTTCTGATTTAACATATTTTATACCCTGCCAATTTGGCGATGAACCTTTTGTAATATTAGAAGCTATCTCCCCCAACCTGCACCACACCCAATTCTCAGGTATTTCAAATGGTATTTCTTCAGGCTTAATAGGTGGCAGTGGTTTTTCTTTCCTGATTTTCTTCTCCCGAACCAGTTTCTCTTTCTCTGCTTTAATACGTTCCAGCAACTTGCTGGCAGGTTCGTCATTGGGGTCTTGCGGGACTAATTTGCCCTGCACGGCATCCTGTAGGATCTGCTGACGCAGTTTTTTGAGAAGGTCGAGTTGATGAGTATTTTCGGAAGAAATTTCGTTTTTTGTTTCCTCAGATGTTTTGAACTTGTGCTTTATTTTATGCTGCACGTTTATATCAAAATATGGTATTTCATATTTCCCAAATGACAAAAGACTTATTGCTTCTTTGGATGTGCCAGATTTTGTTTTTCTGACAATATCATTTCTTAATTCATTAAAAATAATGTGATAGAATTGAAGGTCAACAGGTAGATTTTCTGGGTCTTTTGGAGTCAGTATGTAGCATAAATCACTAGCGATGAATTTACCTTTAACATAGTGTGTACGTCCTAAAGAACCTGATGCACCAGCAGCAAAAACCAATGCTTCTGTATCATGTGAATACTCATTGTGCTTTTTCCAATCAGCAGAGGCAGTAATGAAATTGTATATTCCAACTACATTCTTGGAACTTTGCAATGAACCCTTTTCATAATTAAATAATTTATCTATGCGAACAAGATTCATTGCAGTTCTATTTTTATTTTTTTCAACAAATCATTGCTCTTACGCATTGACTTTTCAAGCAAATCAATCAGTTCAGCACTTGTGTATTCATGCTCTTCTTCCTGCTTGTTGGGGTTTTTGATATCAAGGTCATAGCCACGGTCAATGATTGTCTGGATATCAACTTTCCATGCAACATCATTCTCCTGCCTGTTGTTCCACCACTCCCTGACTGGATTAAATTCTTCAAGACGGATTGGCTTTGTCTTGCTGTATGATTTCTGCCCTTCAGGCAGCCTGTGCTCGTAATACCACACTTCTTTTGTAGGAGTGCCTTTGACAAAGAACAGAAGGTTCGTGGCAACTGTTGCATACGGCTGGAAAACAGAGTTCGGCAGCCTGATTATTGTATGCAGGTTGCATTCTTCCAGCAATTTCTGCCTGACCCTTTGTTTAACACCTTCACCTGTAAGCGAACCGTCTGGGAGCACAATACCTGCCCTGCCGCCATTTTTAAGCAGGTGTATCATCAGGACTAAGAACAAATCAGCACTTTCTTTTGTGCGGAAGTTCTGGGGGAAGTTCTTTTCGTTATTGTTGGCGACAATACCACCAAACGGAGGGTTAGCCAGTATCACATCCACACGGTCTTTCTCTTTGTAACTGCTGAGCGGTTTGTCGAGGCTGTCCCTGAATATTATTTTCGGCAATTCAATATCGTGCAGGATAAGGTTTGTGGTTGCAAGCAGGTACGGCAACGGCTTATACTCCCAACCCGTTACATTTTCCTGAATACTTTGCCTTTCTTCCACGCTGTTGGCTTGCTTTTTAAGATGTTCAATGGCTGACGTCAGATAACCGCCAGTCCCGCAGCTTGGGTCGAGAATCTTTTCACCAAGTTTCGGACTTATCATGTCCGTAATAAAATTTGTAATTGCCCTTGGAGTGTAAAATTCCCCGCTCTTACCAGCACTTTGCAGGTCTTTCAGAATGCCTTCATATAATTCGCCAAATGCATGTCTCTCTTTGGCTATGTTAAAATCGAGTTCATTAAGTTTATTCAATACCTTGCGGATATTGATACCGCTTTTCATGTAATTATTGTTGCCCGTAAAGACCTCACGTACAATAAGTGCTCTGCCATTACCAATGCTTAAATCAATATTCCGCATCGCAGGGAAAAGTTTCTGGTCGATGAATGCCAGAAGTTCATCTCCTGTCATACCTTCGTCATCTCCTGCCCAGTTACCCTTTTCCTTAATCCAGTGGAACTCCTTTGGAATTGGTGATTTGTAATTATCATTCAACAGTTCAAGTTCCCTGTCCTTGTCCGAAAATATTTTTAAGAAAAGCATCCACCCAAGCTGTTCTATACGCTGGGCATCACCGTTAAGACCAGTGTCCTGCCACATTATATCCCGGATGCTCTTTATTACTCCTGAAATGTTTGCCATCCTATAATTTTCTTAATTATTTACTTTTTGGATTTAAGACGTTTTTCTGCATCCTTTATAGTTTTTTCATCAAATAGAGATTTATATTTTTCCTTCGTAATAATATATTCGAAAGTTAAATCCAGCCTTTGTGCCAGTGCAAGTTTCAGGAATCCGGATTGGACATTATTAACACCAGTTGCAATAATGCGTTTTGGAGCACCAATTGCACCATACCTTTCCAAAATGTCATAGGCAGCTGTATAGTCAAATTTAATATTCAGTTTTTTGCATTCTTCTAAAGATCTAAGAAGTTCCTCTTTTAAATCTTTCTCTCTCTGCTCCAGTATGTTTTCACTTTCTATAATACCTTCTGACAAATTTGATGTCAGGACTTTCTGTTCAAACGCAATGGCTGAATTATAAATATTCTTAAATCTGATTAAATATTGTTGTATTAATTGACTGTCATCAGTAATAATAATTGACTCAAAATTGTTGTACTCTGCATTATAAGTATAGTTATATGAGCCAGTTAAAAGTATTTTATTGTCAAATATTGCGAACTTTTCATGTAGGAATTTTTCATGTTTTGATGAGATAATTTTTATATCACAACCATGTTTTAATAAGGTGTCGACATTTAGTTTTTTATTTATTATATCATCGCTTATCAAGATGGTGCATTTTACTTTATTATCAAGCTGTCCTATAAGTTCCCCAAAGATTTCTTTATTTGTGAACCAGGCAATGGCAATTTTTATCTCTTCAGAAGCTTTCTGAATATTTTCAATAATGGTTGTCTGGATATTATGAAATGATGCTCGTAACACTGATTCTGTTTAATTCCGTTTAATTTATTTTCAAGCGGATTTATAAAGTTCTTGCTCTAATTCATGTATTGCTTTCAGATAATCATTTTTATTTCCGAATGTGCTGACTATCTCCATTGGTGAACCAAACTCAGTAAACGGTTTAACTTTTAATACTTCCATACTTTCAATATCATCAATCCCCTCATCAGCATACTTATCCAGCAGGTTTTCCAGTACTTTTCTTGCCTGTTCCCCATATTTGGTGAAATAATTGCGCTTTTTAACATTATCTGCACGCTCTTTTCTGGTCAGTGGTGGCATATCATAAGCCACATGGCAAATAAGGTCGAACAGGTCTAATTCTTTGCCGACAGCATTATACAGTGCTTCCACCAGCACTCCCTGCTGCTGAAGTTCTTCAATCAGTGCAGTTTTCTTTTCTGCAGAGTTCCACTTATTGAGAAAATCATCCAATGTTGCAAACTGCCCTTTAACTATCTCTTTTGTATGGTCTTTCAGGCTTGTGGTTATCGGTTTGCCATGCTGGTCGAAGTATAGTTCACGGCTTACCAGAATCGAAACATCCACGCCGTTTACATATATTTTTGGACGTGGCTCTCTGGGTGCTTCTGGTGTACCATCAGGTGTTCGGATTGGTGGAATTGGCTGTTCTTCAGCTATATCAGGGAAAACATCACCAATCGAGCCATCGGGAGTTTTTTCATCAATAATATCCCCGATGTTTTCGTCAGGTGCTGTAGTTTTTATTCGTATTGGTTCACCATCAAATTCAGGGTCTGCAAATAAATCTGTAGCATTCCTGAAATCCAGTATAGTGAAATACATTTTGCCATACTCTTCATCTATTCTTGTACCACGACCTATGATTTGTTTGAATTTTGTCATGGAAGCGATATTGGCATCCAAAACAATTACTTTACAGGTAATAGCATCAATACCTGTAGTCATAAGTTCTGATGTGGTCGCAATTACGGGATATCTCTGTTCGGGGTCGGTAAAATTGTCAAGTTCACGCTTCCCTTCATCATTGTCACCGGTTATCTGCATGACATACTTGTAATTTTCAGCAACCAGGTCTGCATTTTCTTTTTCCAGTGCTGACCTCATGCGTTCAGCATGGTCAATATCCACACAGAAAACTATTGTCTTTGCGAAACGGTCGTATCCTTTTAAAAATTCAGTAAGTTTCTTTGCAACAACTTCTGTCCGCTCATCAATAACCAGACTTCGGTCGAAGTCTTTCCTGTTGTATATCCTGTCTTCAACCGGATTCCCGTCCTTATCTGTTTTGCCCTGTTCTGGTCTCCATCCTTCCAAATCAACGTTTATACCAACTCTTATAACCCGATAGGGTGCGAGAAAACCATCGTCTATGCCTTGTTTCAGCGAATATGTGTATATCGGGTCACCAAAATATTCGATATTGCTAACCACATCCGTTTCTTTTGGGGTTGCGGTAAGTCCGATGTGAGTTGCCTTGCTAAAATAATTCAGGATTTCGTGCCAGGCACTGTCGTCCCTTGCAGAACCTCTGTGGCACTCATCAATAATAATTAAATCAAAAAAATCTTTGCTGAATTGCTTATAGATGTTTTTCTCTTCTTCGTTACCGGTTATGCCATGATCTAACGACAAGTATACTTCATAAGATTTGTCAACCCTGCGGTTTTTTACCATGGTCATTTTATCACGGAAGTGTTTAAAATCACCTCGGTTAGCTTGGTCGATGAGGGCATTTCTATCAGCCAGAAACAATATCCGTTTCTTAACATCTGCCTTCCATAATCTGTATGCAATCTGAAAGGCAACATAAGTCTTGCCCGTCCCAGTTGCCATTGTTATCAGTATCCTGTTCTGCCCTTTGGCAATGGCTTCAATTGTTCTGTTTATGGCAATCTGCTGATAATACCTTGGTTTCCGTCCCGAACCATCAAAATAATAGTCCTGAGAAGCAATCCGTTCCGTTTCTGTTGTTGTTATTCCTTTATAGATTTTATATTTCTCCCAGAGTTGCTGCGGGGATGGAAATTCGTCAAGGCTTAATTCTGTTTCAATATTTGTGTCTGATGCAGTTCTGTCATGAAACAAAAATCCATCACCGTTACTGCTGAATACACAAGGGATATCAAGAATTTGAGCATAATCCAACGCTTGCTGAATTCCTGCTCTTATCGAATGGTTATTATCCTTGGCTTCAATGATGGCAACCGGAATGTTGGCTTTATGATAAAGTATGTAATCTGCCCGTTTTTTTGCCCCTCTGGCTGTTAATTTGCCCCTTACATATATTTTCCCATCCGTGAAGCTAACCTCTTCCAGAACCTGTTTCTGTAAGTCCCAGCCTGCCTTTATTATAGCAGGAGTAATGAATTTGGTGCAAATATCACGTTCGGATAATGATTTCTTGTCCATTTGACATCATTGTCTGCTGTTAGAAGCATTAAAATTATGAATTTTGAATATAAATTCCTGAGAAAAATACATTGATAATTCATCTTTTTATGATACATCGAATGATTACTTCAAATGGAATAGGCCTGTAAATTATTGTTTTCATTCTCCTAAATTCAACAATCAAACTACATTATTGACCATTACTGTATTTGGTGAAGCTTTCATCAGAACTAAAGTAAAATTGAAAAACTGCCCTTGAATTTATCAGTCCCAAACTACAAGAAGCAAAACCACGGTTAGCAGCCATGGTTGTCTTTTCTTTTTAATGCAGAATTAGTCTCTGTCAATTTTAAATCTGTGACCTATATATGGGTCTAACATATAAGTACCATCATAAACTAAAAGTCTATTGTGGTGACAAATATTACATTCTCCGTATTTTAAATAAGGGTCTAGGTCAACCCATTTTTTCAAATCCGGGGTTACCACATAAAGTCTGTCTTCAATGGGCAAATCTTCGATATTCTCAAATTCAGTTGTTATTTCTTTTTCTATAAAAGCCGGATTACTGCCTGAAAGCAGGTGAGCAATTACTTTGAATCTCTTTCTTTCAAGTCGTCTAAGGCTAATTGTGTGATAATAATTAAATCTGTAGAAAAGTGGCGATAAAAGTTTTTCAATATTTTCTACTACCACAATACACTTTGTAAAAAGATCCCTGTAACTATTATCCTGACAGTCAACATATCCATGTCCACGTTTTTGATTACGAATAAAGGTTATTCTATTGTCATTGGCTATTTGGACAACTTGCCGGACTTTTTTTGAGAAGTCTTCAGGCAGTTGTAATTCAGGGAAAATATGTGCATTCAACTTTGCTATTGCGGCAAGTGCGTCAACCCAATTACCTAACGATGGCAAAGGGTACAGTCTTTTTTCTATGAGAAAATCTTCCATTTGTTCATTTGTAAGTGTAAGCCGTGCTAACATTAAAACTGTTGTTCTTACTATCGAGTCAAAATGGTCGATAAGCATTAACATTTTTCTGAACGGTTCTGATGTTGTGCCTAGTTTTCTTTTGGTTATTGCAATTGTAAAAGGAAGTTTTTCTTCAAAAGACATAGGTTCCTGCCAGGCCTTATTGAAAAGCATTCTTTTTCGCAATGATTCAAAAATGGAAATTGATTGTTCTATGATATCCTTCTGAATATTAACTGTTAAAACAGACAGGCAATCTGAACAAATATCTCCGGTTCTTAATCTGAAAGTTATGTCGGGTTTCCACCCACACATATCATTTAGACAGCCAATAGGCGTATTGTGAACATATTTAAAAAAATCACCTCCCACTTTTTTGTATAAAAGAGATTGTAAAATATTAGCAACAACCTCATATGCAACTGGATATTCTGGTTCAGCATAAATATAATTTTCCCAGTCTGATGCATGAATAAAGATTGTTCTTTCACCTTTCATTGAAAAACTACTGAACCAGTTTGCTTTATTTTTTAATTCCGTAAGTACAATTAGGAAGTCATTCTCATTAAATTGATTTGACAGCCTGTATTCTGAACACTTTTCAAAAAAGGTTTCCCATTCAAATTCTTCAATTTGAAACATTAATGGGGTTCTTTCTTCAATAAAATACATTGGTTCATCAAATGGCATTAATTCATTAACGACCTTTTTTAAAATATTCTGGTCGAGATTAATTGTTCGGGTAATTCGTATTTTCATTTTATAATCTTCAATGTTATTTGTAAGGTATCATTTTACTTTTGTCTTTGCCCCCTATAACCTGGACATTTTTCTTAAAAAAATATTGAACCATTTGTTTAATGTTCTCGTTATTTTCATTAATCATCCGTTACACTTTCCAGGGATTAATGATAAACCATAAATGCCTTCCTGAAGTTATTAACGATTCCATCGGGCGCTCAAAGACGGTGAATTATGATACTTTCTGATTGTTAAAGCTTGTTCTTCACTTTCACCTTCTTGTAGAATCAATAATCGTTCTTCGGGTGTAAATTTTCTTCTTTCTTTTGTCTTCGTTCTCAAATTTAATCAGTCCTTATTTGTTTTTCAAATTATGTCCAGCTATTTTGGGGGTTAAGACATTACAATGAAACCGTTATGTTATAAGATCACGTTTTATGCACCGATTCTTTAAATATTTAGAATTTCTAATTCATTTATTCTATCGAATCTAAATGTTCGCTCCTCTTCTCTTTTATGACAATAAGCCGTTATATGATTTTCATCTAATCTATATTTACTAATTTGTTTATCGTCTAATACATCAAGCGCCATATCAATATTACAAATGGTGCGAATACTTTCTTCTGCTTCTATTTTATCATCAATTATTAACTCCCCACTTTCTCTGTCAACTCTATAGTTTGTCCAACCTCTTCGTGTATATTTCATCCTAACAACTTTATGATTTGTGATTGCATCATTCATGACCTCCTTAATCCTATCTATGCCAGCTTCGCCATTCACTCTTATTTGAAATGGGACATCCCTTATTATCAATTCGTTTAACTTATTAATATTAAAACTACGTTCTTTATTTTTAACATAACAGAATCCCCTTAAAATATTTTTAACAATTCTTATTGGTTTGACTATAGTATGAAATTTATCCTCTGAGTATTTGCATGAAATATATTGATTTGTCTCGATTGCCTGATTTATTATTGAAATCTTAAGATTTTTTTGTGTTGCAGGTGTAACTTTTTGTTCTATTTGAAGTCCAATCTCTGTTTCATTTAACCTGCCAAATATTTCATTGCGATTTTGGATGCCAAAACTATCAATCCCTAAATATGATTCTCTGTATTTTTCTTTTTCCCAAATTTCTGCTTGTTCTTTTGTCCATTGAGGAATTTTTTCAACACTATTACATCCTTCTAAACCTGAGGGGATTTTTACCTTAGGATTTACACTTTGTATAACTTCATAAATATATCTACAACAATTTTCCGGTTTTTTAAAAATCTGAATTTCAGCAAAACGTATTGTCAGCCAACCTCTGTGCTTAAAAAATTCGTTTCTATTATCATCAAATCCAATATAGTGTATGGCGTTTCTCTTATAACCATCGTATGGCTCGTCAATTTCAATGTCAAGAAAGAGATTTAGACCATCTTTCTCATCAATTAATGTGAAGTCTGGTTCATATGGATTTTGGTTCGATTTTACTAAAACAAATCTATCATTAAATATTTGAAATTGCGATTTGAAATGAGTCAATAGAAACTTATGGAAATAATCTTCTGTAAAACCTTTTGCCGTTGAACGCCCCTTTCGAGGGAATTTAATCACACTTTTAGATAGCGGCATAATAACTTGAGGATAGAATTTACTGTAAATAGTTTCAAATAGAGTATTTGGAGTATATCCAATAAATTTAATAGTTTTTTGTTCTTCTGGTTTTACCTCAATGAAAGTTGTTACGGGGTTAATTGGAATTATAACCTTTGGTTTATGCGGATTCTGTGTTATCGACTCTGAATAGCTTGTATTATCACTAACCCTTATAATGGTTTTTTGTTTAATCTCAACTTTCTCATTTGTCCCAGTAAGATTGTATTGATGATTATTTGATGATGAATTATAGCTCGATTTTATAGGATTATTATACTTTAAAAAGCTATTAGTATGAAATTTTACATTAATAATCTTCCTTAATTTATCATGGTTTATTTTCTTATTCCCTTTCAGGAAATACACAACAATCAAAATAATAGATAACAAGAATAGTACAACTGTGACAATACCAAATATTAAGTCACTTCTTGTATATTCAAATGAATATCTTAATGAATCTTGCATAGGAGCTGTTAATAATATAAATTATAACGATCGAGTGTATGTGCCGTAAGGGATTGCGGAATAGTTATTTGTCCACCGAAACGAGATTTTGTATGGGTTACACTGCTTGAATACATACTGGAACCATTATGGTTTATAAACTTTGTTAGCATCAGTAGAAGTTCCAGGGGGGTAAAGACATTTGATATTTTGATTTAACCAAAGGTTGGATTTTAATCTTCATATTATGCATATTAGAATCAGGCATTCACTATATGCCCTTATACTCAGTCAGAAACTTCAGCTTGATTGACTTTAGCTTCTGGTCATCAGGATTTAATATTGATGCCCTGTCCAGAATCCTTAAAACATTATCATAATGCAAATAGTTGAATCCCTGCTGACCAAGCTTTTTCCCTTCCGGAAGATATTTAAATGACTTGACGATTGTGTCAGAAACAGGAATCGGATTATCAAAGCGCACAATATGTTCAGTTTTTGACTTAACATTGCCTCCCTCTTCATATCTCCTGTATATTTCATGTTCAGCTTTTCTTATAAACCGACCTATTTCAGGAAAAGCATAAAATCCGACAATAAGATTCTGGTTAATATGGTAATTCAGGCTTCTAAAGAACACTATTTCAACGTATTTTGATTCTTCCTCAGATGGTTTTCGATCAAGCATTGGAGTATAGGCAATAAAAGTCCCGTCAGGTTCTGCAGGATAGATTGTATACGCAAAATTCAAATCCTCCACCATACGATGGTTCTCTTTTACCCATTCATAATTTGACTTTGAAACATCTTCTTTTGTCGCCGGCCCTGACCATCCATTACTATTCCAGCTTATTGAGGTCAGGATTCCAAAGTTTCTGCTTTTCATGGCTATTATGATTTAAGGTATTATCAATCAATAAAATGTGTCTGAATGCTTCACAAAGATCAGATTTTAAAAATCAATAAGTATTAAATTTTACATGAAGAATCTTCCTTTTATTGTCCTTTATATCACCTCTTTAAAACAAATATAAAGAATTCTCAATAATCATCAAAGAGCATCTTGGTCTTTTGCACAGCCTGTTTTACAACATAAGGATTAATCATTGTCAAATCTCTTCATATTCCTGTGTTTCAATCCCTACTAATCTCCAATGGATATAGTGAGGCACACAATAAACCTGAACAGAATGATTTACCCGGCCTGCCCCGGTCGTGAATCCGGGATGTAGACCTCCGGTCACCCCGATCCCGGAGATTGCCGGTACAGGCGCAATATTCCCGCATTACCCCTTACAGCAATAATGAGCGAAAATCCTTTTTAACATACCGTCAGTGTAATTTTAGGTTTTATAATTTAAGATACTGATAAAACTTTTCCAGGGCGGTCCTGTGGTTCTGTCCGGGATTATAGATATCAGATTTCCTTATTTGCTCCGATGTTTTGATATAAACCAAGTTATCCATACCGCCATGGCAGGAGAACAAACTCAGAACCGGCACGATTGAAAAACCGGAAATGGCATAAAGCTTAAGGCCGCCTCTTTTTGCCTGCAATTTCCAAAGTCAGCATATAAATATTGAATCTGCCTGGCTTATCTGGCAGGTTTATAACCAGGATTCTTTTCCGGCATCTGCGCATTTACCCTCACCCTCCAATCCATGAGCAGTTTATATAATTCTTCAGTTTTCATCTTTAAATCCCCTGAAAGGTTTATGGATTCAGAGATATCCTTTGACAGATCGAACAGTTGAAGTTCGCCGGTTTCATAGTTCTCAACAAGCTTGAAGTTACCCTTCCTGACTGCTCCTGCCGGCCGGCCCAGTTGATTTGAGAAATGGGGATAGTGCCAGAATATCGGACGCTCTGCTTCCGGTACGACATTACCTGTCAGTATGGGCAATATACTCTTCCCATCGATATTCTCCGGAAATCTTTTTATCCCTGTTATTTCGCAAAATGTCGGGAAGTAGTCAACAGAACTGAAATACTCTTCTGAAATTCTTCCGGGCTCAAATTTACCTCGCCAGCTAACAATTGCAGGGACCCTAATTCCTCCTTCATAAACATGACCTTTCCATTTGCGAAGGGGCAGATTCGATGTCGGAGTCGGACCGAGTTCATCCATTCCCAAACCGCCGTTATCACTTGTAAAAATTATAATTGTATTTTCAAGCAGATTGTTTTCCTTCAGAAAATTCATAATCCGGCCGACACCATCGTCGATACTTTCAACCATTGCAGCATAATATGGATTAAACTTTTCTTCCGACTGTCCATACTTCCTGAAATATTTCATCAGCTTATCAGGCCGGGGAACTATTACCACATGAGGAGCGGAATATGCAAGATAAAGAAAGAAAGGCTTTGTCTTATTGGCTGCTAGGAATTCAATGCCGTAATCTGTAAGTTTATCTGTCAGATATTCTTTTCCATTATCAACAAACTCATTCTGATATGAATCAATATAAACAGAATAGTTATAATAATCCAGACCATTCTTACCAATCATTCTTGTATAACCGAAACCCTGGTTCCAGGGTGCTATTGTATCATGGTTTCCCAGATGCCATTTACCGACCATGGCCGTTGAGTATCCGGCATCTTTTAACATTTCTGCAATAGTTATCTCGCGCGCTTCGAGATATGGTTTCCAATTTGCAGGCAGGACAGGCGAAGACGGGTCAGTCCGGTTTCCTGCAATAAAATTTGTCAATTGGAGTCTTGCCGGATATTTACCAGAAAGAATTGAGGCCCTTGTCGGTGAACTGACAGGGCACGCGGCATAGGCTTGTGTGAAACGGATTCCATGTTTTGCAAGTGAATCGAGATTAGGCGTTTCCGTATTCTTATTGCCATAGCATGCCAGATCTTTCCATCCAAGGTCATCGGCAAGGATAAAGATTATATTTGGTTTCGTATTCTGGGAATAACCGATTCCTGCCGAAAGTAATAATGGTACCAGTGCGAGTCCCTGTTTTTTCATTATAGATTCCTCCCGTAAATATTAAATTTCGGGTTATATTTTTTATTAACCCGAATGCTCCTGAAGTTAATCATTTGATTATAATATAAACCTGAGATAATAATACTTTCTATAAAAATTTATGGGAATTTTCTTCTCACCCACCCAGGATAAAGAGAAAAGCTCAGTTTCAAACCGTAAGCAGAAAGTAATTCATTTCCGGATTTACTTATATCTGACAATTATTGCAGGACCCGGAAGATATATTTCACACCTGCTGAAGTCCTTATACTTCTTCCACCTTACTCGACTTTTCTGTACCATACCATACCATACCATACCATACCCGGTGCAGACGTCCTTTCGCTGATACAGAAATCGTTAATACCGTCGTTATCGAAATCGGCAACCGCCGCAGACGTTTGCTGTTTACCTGAGTTCGGCACCTCAACAGCACCTGTTTTGCTTGTAATATGCACCCATGTAACCTGAGCATTAAGGAAAAACGGAAAAGAAATAAAAATCAGAATCTGAAATGTCAACTTTTTCAAAAGATATAGTTTAAACGGTTCATTAATGTTCGTCTGAAACTCTTGTTTATTTAAGCGAGATAATTGAAATACCCTGTTTTAAATATACTGTATTGCCATTATAACGGAATTTACCATTAAGACCTTCGGGAAGGGAAATTTCTCCTTTACACTCTCCTGATTCTGTTTTATAGAGATCAACCTTAATATCACCCAGGTAATGCGGATATGAAGCTTTTATGTGATGAAGATGCCCGAATGCCGGCGCAATGTCAACGGATTTAAATTCAGGTTCTGCAGGCATAATTCCGGCGATTACTTTCAGGAAAGCCACCGAAGGATAAGCGCTCCATGGGTGTGCGTCTGACCTTTGCCTGGCTTCCCGTTCAGGCGTGGTTGTAAGATTAAGTGGCAGTATTTTCTTCCAGATGTCAATGACTTTATCGAAATAATCGCCAAGACCAAGCTCTCTCATAACATCAAAAGAATGGAACCGGAAAAAATAATCCGGTTTACTTATTGAAGAGTCATTAATGCATCTGATGAAAAGTTCTCTTTGCCCCTCTTCATCAAAGATCCCTGATTTAATTGCGAGCAGGTTTGGTCTCTCATCATAGAAAGTCATATCCGGATTTTCTGCAAACATTTTTCTTTCTTCGCTCCAGCATGAATTATACACATCCTTTTTCACGTTTTCAGATCTCCGGCGACAGATCCCGGCATCAGTCTCCATTCCAAGGTAGTCAAATATCTCAGCCGCATGTTTAAGAGTATATGCATATTGTAAGGTAATGGTTGCAGAATTACCTCTTTCCGATCCGGGTGAAAGTCCTTTCCCTGCAAAGGGCGGGTCATTATACCAGTCAATAAAAAATTTACCGAAATTACCCTCTATAAGACCATTATTAAGCTTGTTCTCCTCAAACCATTGAAGTGTCTCCTTAATATTATTTGCATATGATCTCACAAATTCCCTGTCGTTGCAATACATCATAAAATCATGGATCATATCGATCCAATACAAAGAGAAGTTAATATGAAAGATAGATGCTCTTAAAGGGTAACAGCTTGGAAGCAACCCATTGGGTAATCTTGAATAATTGAATTGCTCGATAGCATTTCTGAGCCAGACATCATCACCGGTCATAAAGAGGTTTACAAGGGCATGAACCTTTGAATCACCGATATACATCATCTGTTCATAATAGGCATCGCTGAAAAGGTTATCCTGGGTACATATGTGTGCTGTATACCATGATATTTCGTCAATTTTCCCGTAAACAGGATCACTGCAGTCAAATGTTGCCTTTCTGGTAAGTGGAGCAACCGTGACAATATTATAGAAATCTTTGATTATCAGAGGTTCACTCCGTGTTTCCACATCAATCTGAACATATCTGAAGGTTCTGTACCAGAGTGGAGTGAACACAAAGTCAGGCCTTCCGTCGCATATTATCACATCGTGAACACCTCTTATTTTCTTGCCCTCAACAATATTTCTGTCGCCTTTTGACAAATCAGGATTCAAAAGATTCTCGGCATATCTGACAGTAACCTTTGCACCTGCTCCTCCTGAAATGATAAGTTCAGGAAAGCCAAGGGAAACCTTATTAAAGTCAAGAAGTATTGAAATTTTTGATCCGGGTTTAACAGTTACTGGCGAAGCTCCCTGAAGAAACGCGGGGGAAACATCAATGCCCTCTGTACGGGCGATTCGTGCAAATTTTTCCGTTTTCTGAACGACCTGCGGAGTGGTTCGTGGTTTCATCAGCCAGTAATGACCACTTTCATTTTCGTTATTTGGTGGCCATATACTTTCAGCCTTTTTCCAGTCTTTGTCGTCGAAGGTCAATGAATTCCATTTATCAGGATAGTCCTTCATCTGAATACTGTCGGCCGGATTACTGGCGTAGAAACCTCCGACTATGTCCACTCCTGACACCCATTTTATATGTAATGGGGAATAGGCTTTATTATGCTTTGCTTTCCATCCGTCAGGGGTATTGACTGCCTTCTCCTTTGCTGTCATTCCCTGCATAAGGAAGGCTGTCCGGAGGGAAACTATTCCATAGAACCTGTCGGGGCCCCAGTTTACCACCTCAGCGGCAATTATATTTTTGCCTTGCCGGAGATATGGGGCAATATCAATCGTCTCATACCTCCAGTGTCTTGTATCTGAAAGCTGAGGTCCTATGGATACAAGCTTCGCATTAACATAGAGTTTATACCGGTTATCGGCGGAGACGTGAACTATGAAAGAGGAAGGCTTTTCTTCAAGACTGATAGTCTTTCTGAAAAGTATTACGCCATAATCTGCCTCCGGAGCATAAGGACATTTAATCCATTGTGACTGCCAGCTCTTTACTTTGTATTTCAATTGAGGATAATTGAGCTCAGGTGCAAGCTGACCATTTGCATCCTTGACAAAGAGAGTGATGGCAAGGAACAAAACTATCTTCAGATGATATTCAATTAAAAATCTCATATGTATTATTTTCAATAATAAGTTACTGTCAGCAATCTAACAAAATAAAGGATTCATAAAAAGAAAAAAAATCAATCAGAAATAAAAAAGAGAAATTTATATAATGGCTTAATATATTGTCCATTTTTTGTTACAGGTTCAATCCTGCGGTCGCCAGTCTGGCAGGTCGCCAGTTTTGCGATCTTGTCGTGGGACCATTTTACGGGTTAAACTCCGCGAAGATCCCAACCGAAACGTCGGGACGGCGTGAGCTTTAAAGCCTGCGCTACCGACTACGCTTTCAGCTTCGTCGGTCAGAGAAAGCTACGTCTGACTAAGCAGCAGGAAACCGGAATTAATGCGCATGGATCAGGACACAGTGCCGGGAGTTCAAGGATGGCGTTTTCTGAATTCCCCGGAAGGAATAATTATATATCTGGAAATTAATATTACCGACCCACATTTTTCCTTATTTTGCAATTGTGCAGAAAAAACCTATGTTCAAAACTCTCCTGCTGATAATAACATTACTTATTCCCGCAGCCGGTAATTGTCAGGAGACTGATTACAAGGCGCGGATAAAACTTATATACGGAAACATAAGAGAATATCTCTCTTCAGAAAACCCTGATCTCTTCCTCGAAAGCACAGACACACTGAGAAACAGGAATCCATATTCATATCTCTGGCCTGTATGCGCGCTTTTCCAGGCAGCCAACGAGATGGAGATACTGGAACCGGAAGCAGATTATCTTCATCCCTTGCTGAAAACTTTAAGTCACTATTATGACCCTTCACCTCCGGCTCCCGGATACCGGTCATATATTGTACGGGAGGAAAAAGACACCCGTTATTACGACGACAACCAGTGGCTCGGAATAACGGCAATGGATGCCTTCAGCAGAACAGGCAAAAAAGAGTTTCTCGACCTTGCAAAGACCATTTACAGATTCATGATGACGGGCTACGATACCATTTCAGGCGGAGGAATCTACTGGCGTGAAGGCGATAAAACCACGAAGAACACCTGCTCAAATGGTCCCGGAATTATACTTGCCCTCAGACTCTTTAAGGCTACAGGCGACAAGGAGTATCTAAATACCGCACATAAGCTCTATGAATGGGTAAACCGTTACCTCAGATCTCCGGATGGAACATACTGGGACGCCCTGAAAGTGAATATCATGAAGACCGACTCGGCAAAATACACCTATAATACCGGAACAATGCTGCAATCGAATGTGCTGCTTTATCTCATCACCGGAGAGAACAGGTATCTTGACGAAGCAAAGCTGATTGCCCTTTCGGCTGAGAAGCACTTCTACAGGAACAACAGACTTCCGGACAATCTCTGGTTCAATGCAGTGATGCTTCGCGGATTCATCGAGCTCTCCGGAGCCGACGGAAATTATGACAGGCTGAAATTCTTTGCTGATGATGCGGAAAGAGTATGGACAACTCAGCGCGATGAAAAGGGTTTTGTCGGCAGAAGGCCCGGGAAAACGCTTATCGATCAGGCTGCGATGATTGAGATATTTGCAAGGCTGCAGCAGGTGCAGGAGCATTAGGTTTGCTGCGTGCGGCATGCGCTTTGCCAGCCGGAGCTGATGTAAATCAGCGAAGGTTGGGCGTGCGGCGTGTCGGAGCCCCGCTTCACAGTCTGCCAATCAAATCCTCCAACCGCCGAAGAAAACGGATCGTAAGGTTATGTTTCATCCGCTTAATCCATGGTGCTTTGGCCAATAGAAACATTCTAATCATTTTTTACCCCCTTCTGTTATAAAAATAACAATAGGATGGCTATTTTTACAGAAAATTAATCACTAACCATGAAATACAATATTTCTTTCAGAATTATCCGGGTTTTAATTGTATTCTTCTCCCTTACTGTCGCGGCAGCCGGCCAGCAGGCCAGCGCCGGGAAGGGAACCTTAACAGATAATACTGCCCCGGTTATCATCACCCGGGCCGACATCGAAAAGGCAGGCACTTCCATCCCCGCATCGGACATAGGCGAGCCGGTGAGCTCGGTCAGACTCTATCCCCCCCGCTGGGTGGAGGCAACCGAAAACTCTCCCGCCTACGGCGTGGTTGAAGGCTCTGTTTTCCCTGCCGATCCGAACGGCTGGCCAATAAACTTCAGAGTCCTGCTGCCCGCCAGCTGGTCGCGCCGCTCCGCACAGATGGGAGGCGGCGGCATGAACGGAACCATAACCGTCAGGGAAGGCAGAAACCCGCTGGTTAACAAAGGCTTCGCAATATACGGCAGCGACTCGGGCCACCAGGCAGGCGGCATGGGCGGTTTCGGCGGACCACAGAGCAAACCCCTGGCTACAGGGCCGGCCACGGGCGACGAATGGGCCATGAACGACGAGGCAATACGAAACCTCGGATACATGCAGATGAAAAAAACCCACGACGCCGTGATGGTCATTATCAAAAGAATATACGGGGAAAAACCCATGTATAATTATTATTTCGGAAGCTCACAGGGCGGCCGCGAAGGCCTTATGGTCGCTCAAAGGTATCCTCAGGATTATGACGGGGTCGTCTCAAATGTTCCCATTGTAAGCTTCTCAACTCTGATGCTCGCACCCGAACTCGTGAGAATACAGGAAAAACCCCTTGCCAACTGGGTAACACCCGCGAAAGTCAATGCCATCAGGGCCGAATTCCTGAGACAATGCGATAAACTCGACGGCATCTCCGACGGCATAATAAACAACTATATTGCCGCCCGTGCAATATTCAATGTCAAAGACGGGGTCGGACCTGCCGATCCGTGGGCTGCACTCCGCGCCCCGAACGGAATCGACCCGAATCCCGAAGATAATTCCACAACCGCCCGACTTACGGACGGACAGATCAAAACCCTCGAAATGGTTTACAGCCCGTATAAATTCTCCACACCTCTTGCCCACGGCCTGACATCGTTCGGAATGTGGCTTCCTACAACTTCGCCGGCCGACTTCAGCATGATTACAAACACCAGGTTTAAGGGACAGGAAGGGGCAGGAGAAAATGCCAGGATGCATACATCGCTCGGCGTACTTGGTGTCACAGGTTTCCTTATGAAAGATATTAAGGCAAACCCGCTTGACTATGCAGAAGGGGGCCGGTGGAATAACCGGAGAGTGGAGATCTCGGAATGGCTCGATGCTGCAAACCCCGACCTTTCGGCCTTTTACAAAAAGGGAGGGAAAATCATCATCACCATCGGCACAATGGATTTCACGGCCTCATCGGGCGCCCAGATAGACTATTATCAGTCGGTGTTAGATAAAATGGGACGAAAAACGGTTGACAAGTTCGCCCGCTTCTACGTTGTACCCCAGGGCGGCCACGGCCTCTCGGGCAGAAGCTACAGGGTTAACGGCGAGGGCGTCGAGGTTCCGGTAAGAAACATTCCCGGTCCGGACATGAACGACCAGATAGACCTACTGATAAAATGGGTTGAAAAGGGCGAGGCCCCTGCAAAGACGCTTGTAATAAGCCCCGAGGGGCGTATCGGAACAAAACCCGAGGGCAAAGGCAACCTGCTCTGCTCCTACCCCGAGTATCCAAGGTACAAAGGAGGACCTGCAGATCTGGTCTCCTCGTATGAGAGCGCAAAACCGGGCAAAATAAAGTAAGGGCAAGCCTCTTTGCCCCCATCCCGGCCTTCCCCCAGGTGGGGGAAGGAGCGTAAGTGTAAATTACCTTTCTCTCCTCCCCATTTGGGGAGGTTTTAACTTGCCCCCCTCCCAACCTTCCCCCAGGTGGGGGAAGGAGTAAAGCTTACTGAAATAAAAGATTTGCTTGGATCCCGGAAAGCCTTCTCCTGCAAAATTCTGTTAAATTTCTTATAACAGATTCTATGTCATTTATTACTTCTTCATTAGTAAAACGTATTGTTGTAAGTCCAAATTTTTCAAATTCATCCTCTCTTCCTTTATCCCTTATCCTGTAATCTTCTATATCGTGTATCGAGCCGTCTATCTCTATTACAAGTTTTAACCGGTGACAGTAAAAATCAGCAATAAACATGTTTACAGGGTGCTGACGCCTGAATGTCAAACCAAGCATCTTTCTTGCCCTCAACTTTTCCCAAAGACATTTCTCCGCATAAGTCATATTCTTCCTTAACTGAGATGCCCTGAGAAGAATTTCAGGAGTAGCTCCGTAGTAAAATTCAGCATCAATGACAGGATTCCTTTTCATATATAAAAAATTTATTTCAGTGTTAACCTCCTCCTCATTTGGGGAGGATTTAACTTGCCCCCATCCCGACCTTCCCCCAGGTGGGGGAAGGAGCGTAAGTATAAATTACCTTTCTCTCCTCTCTATTTGGGGAGGTTTTAACTTGCCCCCATCCCAGCCTTCCCCCAAGTGGGGGAAGGAGCGTAAAGTATCTTTTACCTTCCTTACCTCCCCATTTGGGGAGGCCGGGAGGGGCATACTTCTCCTCCCCATTTGGGGAGGCCGGGAGGGGCATGCTTCTCTGTATAGTCCTAAAAAAGCTTACCCTCTTTATTTTTTGTCAAACGGTTACAGGAAAACACAATTTGCTTTTCCTTAAGATTTTCAGAAAAGAAAAATTTTATCTTTAACCACTAAACAACCTCCCATAAACAGATTAAGATGTCAAAATCCCCGGATGGCTCGACAGAACAGAGATTTACAACACGCATAGGACTGATAATGAGTGCTCTGGGTATAGCTGTCGGCACCGGGAACATCTGGCGTTTTCCACGCATTGCAGCCCAGAACACGGGAGAGACCGGCGCCGGTGCCTTCCTCATTGCCTGGGTTATCTTTCTCTTTCTGTGGAGCATCCCCCTGATAATAGCAGAATACGCCTCAGGAAGAAAACAGCGGTCGGGTGTGATCGGCGTCTTCATAAAAGGCATGGGAAACCGCTTTGCCTGGGTGGGCTCTTTCGTGGCTTTTGTGCCGCTGGCCATCACTTTCTACTATTCGGTTGTTGTCGGATGGTGCGCCTATTATTTCATTTACACCGCCACACACCCTCTGCCCGACACCTTCGAATCGGCAATGCTTGTCTGGAACAATTACCAGAGCGGGTACTGGCCGATGGTCACGCACCTGCTGGCTGTTTCTGTGGGCGTACTGATTATCTGGAAAGGCATAAAATCCATTGAGAAAGCCAATAAATTCCTTATCCCTTCCCTGCTGCTGGTTATACTGATATGTGTTGTCCGCGCCATAACCCTTCCCGGGGCAGGGGAAGGACTCAGGTATCTCTTCACCGCCGACCTAAAGCAACTTGGAAGCACCAGGACATGGATTGACGCCCTTACCCAGAACGCATGGGATACCGGCGCCGGGTGGGGCCTCTTTATGACTTATGCAGCCTATATGAAGAAGGAACACGGCTGTACCGGAAACGCATTCATGACCGGAATAGGCAATAACACTGTTTCATTACTGGCAGGCATAATGATTTTCGGGACGGTCTTTTCCGTTCTTAAACACGAAATGGGCATCGCCGATACCCGTATTCTTGAAATAATGAGGGATAGCGGACCCGCATCAACCGGACTGACCTTTATCTGGATACCGCAGCTTTTTAACAAAATGACCGGAGGAGGAGTGCTGGCCGTTCTTTTCTTCCTGGGACTGACGTTTGCAGGGTTCTCATCGCTGATTGCAATGCTGGAGCTTCCCTCAAGAATAATGGTGGATGCCGGGATAAAACGAAACAGGGCTATTTTAATAATAGCCATTCTCGTTTTTGTTCTGGGCATCCCTTCGGCCCGCAACCTGAACTTTCTCTCAAACCAGGATTTTGTCTGGGGTGTTGCACTGATGATATCAGGCGCACTGATTGCACTGATGATTATTAAACAGGGAGTCAGGGAGGTCAGGTCCGAAATTAATCAGAATTCCCGCGATATCAGACTCGGCGTCTGGTGGACATACGACATAAAATGGTTTGTGCCGTTCGCGGCACTGATACTCATAATATGGTGGCTGGCACAATCGTTCGTGCCGGGAGAATGGTTCAATCCGTTCAGCCAGTTCTCGTTCATGTCGTGCATATTCCAGTGGGGAATTGTTCTGATTCTACTGGTGTTATTCAACAAACAGATTGCAAAATTTTTCACCCATGAAACCAATGTATCTTAAAACAGCCCTTACAATCGCGGCTGTTGTCATTTATACTTCATCCTTTTCACAGAAGGCGGTTTATACAACCAACAAAGGCATAATAATTGGTTTTGGCGCCGGGGCCTCATACCAGCAGTCGGATATTGCAAACCCGATGGGATCAGGGTTCGACTTCATCTTCGGCAGCTACCTGAGGAAAAAAGAAAACGAATTCCTGGCAGTCGACTGGAAATTCAGATACCTGATGGGTGAAAACCAGGCGCACGACCACAGGATAAACACCGACTTTACGTACAGCAATATAAAATATGCCTTTTTCAGTTATGATGCCGAACTGGGGCTGACCCTTAACAGGTTTGCCGAGCGGACAAGGATTGTCATCTCCGGATTTGCAGGGGCCGGTATTACGCACGGCAGAACATTTACCGACCTGCTTGACGAAGGCGGAAATGTTTACGACTACAGCAGCATCGACCCGGGGAAAACACGCAGAGAGATAGTGGCCGACCTGCTCGAACTGACAGACGGAGAGTATGAAACAAAGCTTGTTAACCGCGCTGCCATATTCCCGACAGCCGGCATCTTTATCGGATACAGGTTTTCCAGGAGCTTTACGCTGGGAATTGAACATAAGACCCATTTCTCGCTGACTGAAAGGAACAGCGCCTTTGGCATTGACATTGACAACAGGGTCTACAACAGTTCCCGCACCGACATGAACCATTACACCTCACTTGGTTTCCGATGGGCTCTGGGAGGAGGCGGCAGGGCAAGAAGGCCTTCAATTACTACGCCCTATTATTCAACACCTGCAACACCCCGTACTGAAGTGAGAACTGAGAGACCGGTATATGAACCAACCCCTGTTATTCGTGAGACTCCTCCCCCTCAGAAACCCGTCACCCAGCCTGCACGTCCGGCCCCTCCGGCAGTCAGGTTCACAAATCCTGCGGCACCGGTTAACGTTCAGTCGAATGTTTTCCCGATAGAGGCAAGGGCAACAAATGTTAACAGGTGGAATGACGTCACCGTCAGGGTAAACGGGGAAATCACATATAACTTTTCACTCAGCAATACGGGACTGATAACCACCAATGCAGGTCTCAGGGAAGGATTAAACGTCATTGAAATATCTGTCAGGAATGACGGAGGGGTTGCAAGCGCCAGGGCTGAAATCACATACGCCCGGCCTTCAAGGCCTCAGGCGCCCGCACCCGTTCAGCCGCCTGTGCAGGAGCAGCTGCCGGTTCAGCCGCCTGTGCAGGAGCAGCCGCCGGTACAGCCTCCCGTGACGCCGCCCACACCGGTTCAGCCTCCCGTGCAGGAGCAGCCGCCGGTACAGCCGCCCGTGCAGGAGCAGCCGCCGGTTCAGGCACCTGCTCCAGCCCAGCCTCAGCAGGAGGAGAAGCCATGCGGGGTAAGAATCAATCCCGGGAACGCCGAATGGCAGTTCTGTCTTGTTACGCCGGCCGGCACCTTTAACAGGGATACCCTCAGAAGGAACACATTCACCTATTCCGGACCTGCACAGAGTCTCTTCTTTATGCCTATCGCCGGAGGAGGCGATGCCAGGGTAAACGGCAAACCCTATCCCTTAAAACCGGGACAGTATTATCTCTTCTCAGGCAACCTGAAAGTGGCACTAAGCACCCGCAACCCCGGTTCAATGGGACAATGGTCCGTCTGCATCGAGACAGACAGGGAACCCGTTTCCGGCAGCGGCAACAACCGTCCTGCCAGCCCCTGCGAAACATCGGGAGCAGAAGCCAGACCGGCCGGATCGAAGGGAAAACAGACCGGTAATGAATGAATTCCGGGGTAAAACACTAAGGATTAAGGTTTAAGTTTATCCTGTACCTGTAATAAAGCCTTCTTCTGGCATTTAATTTGTAATGGGTCTTTCAGCAGACCGGTTTTATGGCAGTCTGCAATTTTTTCATGCTGAATATTCTGATCTTTTTACTGTTACAAGGAAGGAGGTTGATATGGACAGGACAGGAAAAAGCTACAGGATAGTAAGGTCCCTGATAAAGGTTGTACCGGTGTTTCTTCTGCTTTATCCGCTGAATACGGCAGAAGGTCAGTATTTCGGGCAGAATAAACCCTCATACAGGGTTTTTGATTACAAGGTTTACCAGACACCCGATTTTGAAATTTACCATTACTGGCAGAACGATTCTGTTCTGAACCTGATGGCTGCGCGGGCCGAGGCATGGTACAGGCAGCACCGGAGAGTTTTTCTCGACACCGTTAAGCAAAGGAATCCCCTTTTCATTTACGAAAACCATGCGGAATTTCAGCAAACCACTGCCGTGTCGGATATGCTGGGCGAGAGCACCGGTGGCGTAACGGAAGCTCTGAAGAAAAGGGTTGTGATGCCTCTTTTTCCTTCCTTCCCGCAGACAGACCACATAACAGGTCACGAGCTGGTGCATGTTTTCCAGTACAACATGCTGACCTCCGATGATTCTCTCGGGCTGAGCAAGGCAGGCAACCTCCCTTTATGGCTGGTGGAAGGGATGGCCGAGTATTTCTCGCTGGGGAGCATCGATCCGCACACAGCTATGTGGATGAGGGATGCCGTGCTTACTAAAGATATTCCGACGATAAGGGATCTCTCAAAAGGCACAAAGTATTTTCCTTACAGGTATGGTCAATCTGTAATTGCGATGATCGGGAAAACCTGGGGTGATTCGACTATAATAAAATTGTTCAGAGAAACGGCTGTAAACGGGTACGAGAAGGCATTCAGGAATGTTCTGGGGATGGATGACAAGTCGTTTTCACTTCTCTGGAAAATGGCTCTTATTAACGGTTATAAGTCTGTTTTAAGGGACAGTACCGACCATCTTACAGGGAGGAAAATAACTTTTGGCAGAAACGCAGGGACCATGAACCTCTCTCCCTCAATCAGCCCCGACGGCAGAATGGTTGTATTTCTTTCGGAGAGAGACCTTTATAACCTTGATCTTTTCCTGGCGGATGCACACACGGGAAAAATCAAACGCAAGTTGTCGAACGCCGTCAACACGATGGATATTGATGCCTTAAGTTATCTTGAATCGCCGGGCACATGGTCGCCCGACAGCAAAAAGTTTGCGTTCGTCGTTTTTTCCGGAGGAAGAAACAGGCTTGTCATTTTCAACATGGACAGGATGAAAAGGGAGAGTCTTATCGATCTGCCCGGGCTGCCCTCGTTTACAACACCATCATGGTCGCCCGACGGAAAATATATTGCCATTACAGCCACAGTGAAGGGGGTCTCAGACATTTATCTGTATGATACCGGCACAGGCGCTGTAAGGCAGCTTACCAGCGACGCATATGCCAACCTTCAGCCGTCCTGGTCGCCCGACGGAAAAATGCTGGCATTTGTAACCGATCGTCCGCTGCCGGGACAGGCAACGAAATTCCGTCACGACTTTTTCAATATCGGAACCGTAAGGGTTGATAACCCTTCTGAAATCAGATATTTTGAGTTATTCACAGGGGCCAGGAATATGAATCCGCAGTTCTCTCCCGACGGCAGGAGCATTATTTTCCTGTCCGACCGGGACGGGTTCAGAAATCTGTACCGTTACGATATTGAAAGTGACTCGATCTACAGGCTTACGGATTACCTGAGGGGCATCTCGGGCATTACCTCCTATTCTCCGGCCTTCTCGCTGGCACCCAAAACCGGGGATATAGTCTATTCTTATTATGCTGACAGAAGTTACTCTATCTATTCCGCAAAGATCTCCGGATTTAATGAGGTTCCCGTACATAAAAATGAGATTGACTTAACGGCTGCGACACTGCCTCCAATGCTTTATGCTGCGCAAAACCTGGTTGACAGTGCCCTTTTCGCCGAATATGATTATTTCTCCGATATCAGGCCCGAAAACTATTCCGCCGTACCATACCGGCCAAAGTTCAAACTCGACTACATCACGAATGGTTCGATAGGCGTTTCGACAGGAGGCCCTCTGGGAACGGGAATGGCCGGTAGCGTAAGTGCAATATTCGGCGATATGTCGGGCGACAACCAGTTATTTACTACAATTTCCCTTAACGGTGAGATATATGATTTTGCGGGGCAGATCGCTTATTTCAACCAGAAGAGAAAGCTGAAGTGGGGCGTGCTTTTGTCGCATATTCCGAATTATTACGGGTATATTTCTACAAGCATCGACACACTTAATATCAGGGGTGAGTCGTACCCGGCAAATACGATAAATCTGAACTATATCAGGCTTTTCGAGGATAAGGTCGGGTTATATGCCTATTATCCGCTGTCGCAGACCAGGAGGTTTGAAGCATCCGGTGAACTGTCGGGGTACAGTTACAGGTACGATCAGTATAAGACCTACTATAATTCATTGGGTATTCCCTTCGGCACCGGCCGCGAAAAACTTGATGCACCTGAAGGTTTCGGAATGCAGATGATATCGTTTGCCTTCGTCACCGACAACAGTACGATGGGACTTACCGGTCCGGTTAACGGCACCAGGTACAGGATCGAGGCCGGCAGGTATTTCGGGGCGCTTGATTTCTATACCACCCTACTTGATTACAGAAAGTATTTCTATTTACGTCCCGTAACGATAGCATTACGTTCCTTCAATGCAGGAAGGTGGGGCAGCGGATCGGAGAGTGATCAGATAACACCTCTCTACATAGGATATCCGTGGCTTATAAGAGGTTACGAGAGGATAGACAATTACTGGAGCGACACGCAGGTAACGGGAGCAGGCATAGGTCTCGACAACTTTTTCGGAAGCAGGATAATGGTTGCCAACGCCGAGGTCAGACTCCCGTTAATAGGGCCGAAAAATATATCGCTGATAAAGAGTGATATTTTCTTCGTCGACTTCAACATCTTTGCCGACGGAGGACTTGCACTGAGCAAAGGTTCAAGGATAGGCAGCAACTGGTATAATCCCGGACCCGGTGAAAGAGTTCCGGTATTCAGTTACGGGGCCTCGTTCAGGATAAACCTCCTTGGCTACCTGGTGCTCGAACCGTATTATGCCGTACCGGTAAGAAAAGGCGCGGGGCTGCAGGGCGGGAGTTTTGGCCTTAATTTTACCCCGGGCTGGTAATACTTCTTACCACTTCTATTTTTTCTTCCCTGAGAGGGCAATCATCTTTTCGAAGATTTCTTTCTGCTCCTTCATGGCAGCAATTCTGTCGGCGGGTTCCGTGCGGGCTTCCAGGAGGATCCAGCCGTCATATTTAATGCCGCTGAAAAGGTCAAACAACTGCTGATAGGGATAATTGCCTTCGTTAAGTTCCCTGATATGGACGGTATCGCCGAACCATTTCTTTACCGAGTTGAAGTTGGCCTCCAGTCCGGGGGGAAGCAGGTCCTGGTCGTTGCAGTTCCAGCACATCACCACATTCTTTTCCGTAACCTGTTCAAAGATGGCTTTCATGTTTGGGATCTCCTGTGTGTAGGTTCCGTGAACTTCAACCCTTACCAGTTGTCCGTAATCCTTTGCAAACTTTCCGCATTCAT
>JARKQN010000063.1 GCA_029974835.1 Bacteroidales bacterium | reverse complement strand
AAGCCCAAGCTCTCCGGGCCAGGAAGAAAAAACGGTTGTGCCTACACTCGTCCCAAGCGAAGCATTGGTTGTAATGTTATTCCGCGGGTTGGAGCAAATCAGTGCAGGTATCCCCAGCGGTTGGCTCTCGCACAGTTCCTGTAGTTTGTTTGCCCATTCAGCTGTGACCCTTGCGCTCTCATTTGATCTTAAAATGAAATGCCGGTTATGAAACTCTGTTACCACTTTTTTTGTGCCTGCAGAGCCGCCCATCCCTGCAACCCGTTCGCCTGTCATGGCATTGCCGCCGACCCTGTTGCCACGCGCCCTTCCTGTATTATCTCTGCCTCTTTCCCTTCCGGCAAACTGGCCACCGCCGGGAGACTGAACAGGCCCTTCTGTAAGATCGCTTGCACTCAGCTTGCCACCAGAGGCTTCTGCTGCCCGGCTGCCAACCATGTTAAGGGTATTTATCAGCATAAAACCCGCCTTTTCCCCGACAGACATTTTTGAAAGAAGATCCATGCTTCTTTCCTCTGGAGTCAGACGCCAGTCTTCATATTTGTCGAGCTTTCCGTTTCTGTTAAGATCCCTGAATTTAAGGCCGTGTTTTTCAAGAATTGGTACGGATCTGGTTCCAAGAACAGGTTGCAATTCTTTATATTTTCTTCCTGTACAGGATATTATGCAAAACAGCATCAATAACATGGTGACGGGTGTAATAAACTTTCTCATCTTTTTTAAAAATTTCCTTTATGTAAAATATAGGCAAGTTAAAAATTTCCTGGTGTAAGAAAAATTTATTTTACTCCATTTCTTTTTTTTTCTATGGTTTTGTTTTAGTGAGTAGTTAAACAATTAATTTTGCAGATGGCTTAATTTTTATCAATATAAGAAATGGATAATAATTATAAGATTTTCAGGAAAGTAACGATATTTCTAACAGCCCTGACACTCACTGTATCCGGCTCTGCGCAGGAGTGGCCACAGGTATTCGGTCCCGGCAGGAATAACATCTCTGCGCAAAAAGGAATTCTTCGCTCCTCTATCTGATCGAGCCTGATCCTTCAGGTTTCAAACCGATTGCCCAGGCACAGATGCTGGGAGAAGGACAGAACTGGGGCCCGATGGCCCTTGCCGACGGTAAATTATTGCTAAGGGATCAGAGTAAAATGATATGCGTAAGAGTATCGAAGTAGCGGTTAGTTTTGCAGTTGGCACCCTGAGTCTTTCCCCTCTCTTCTTATTCAGCAAAGAACAGGCTTCATTAATTATTGAAAGGAATAAGAAAGTAGGTTCTGAATAAAAAGGAGACGAGTGTCCTCGCTCTCACTCTCACTCTCACTCTCACTCTCACTCTTTTTCTGCCCTCCTACGCCAAGGCTTCGGAGGGCGCAGTACCCCGAACGGGCAAAAGTTGCAACCAGGAGTGGGATTATCTGATATATCGCTAATTCTTCAATCGTTTTCATTGACAATAACCACCTGTGAACATAGTTCAGGTATCTTGTTAATGTCTTGCATATTGTGCTTATAATGTTGCAGTTCGTAGGCTTATTTCATCATTTCGTTAAATACATTCCTCAATTTTATAACCCCTGTTTAACTTTGACTATGATATTAATAAACCGGTAAGATGAAAACAAACAAATTCATTACGTTTCTGCTTACTTTCATGGTGATGCTTGCAGTGTGTATGACCTTATTCTCACCGATACCAGGTAACATTAAACTTATAATCAGGATAGTACTGATAGTTGTATCTTATTTCTTATGGAGATGGTTTAACAGGAGAGATATGACAGAACTGAAGAATCTTGCTTTTGCATTTATGGTTCTTAACCTGGCGTTTTTGATAGTTTCTGTTTTTACCACGAAATTCTGGGGACTCGATATGGAAACCACAAATGGAATAGCTCTTTCAAAATTCAGCGATTCTGCAATTATTACCGTAGTTCTTGTTTTCTCATTCCTTATAGCCGGTTACAGGTTGAAAACAATTTACCTGAGCAGGGGCAAATTCATACCCGGAATTATTACTGGCATTGTTTTCTTCTTAATATTCGGATACCTTGCCCTGAACAATCCGCAGCAGAGACCCGGCCCCGGTTTTCTGGAAAAAAACTGGATATGGATATTAATGTTCGTTTTTTCAAACGGATTCATGGAAGAACTCGTTTTCAGAGGCATCTTTCTCGATAAGCTGAATATGTTTTTCAATCATCATTTATCAATACTGATGACTTCTGTGTGTTTTGCGGTTCCGCATATTATTGTTCAGTATCAGCCCAATTTATTAATGTTTACAGGAATTTGCCTTATTCTTGGGATAATATGCGGCTATGCAATGCATCTTACCCGCAGCATTATTGCACCGGCACTCATACATGCAGGTGCCGACCTGATGATTATAGTACCAATATTTGCGTCATATGGCGTGAAATGAAAGCTATGTTCCAATCTTAATAAAAGAATAAAATGAAAGCAACAAGAACACTTCTGATTCTCTTTTTCCTTGGTCTTTCAGCATTGGCTGAATCGCAGTTGCCACAACCTCTTCCGCCTCCTCCGCCTCCGGAAGGATCTGGTGAAATAAGTAAAGCCGACAGCCTTGTAAATGAGGGAGATATCCAGGGGGCAATTGCAGAGTACAAAAAGATGTATAGCCTCAAACCTGACAACCCCGGAACAGCATATAATTATGCCTGTGTATTGTCGCGAGGCAACCAGATCGACAGCGCATTCAGGTATTTAAGCCTAGCTGTCGGACTAAATCCTTCAGCCACACCGCTTACAGACCCAGACCTTCTCAACCTAAGAGAGGATAAACGATGGGCAGAATTTGAGAATGATCTTATTCGGGAGCTTAACAGGAAAAATGGCAATGCGATAAGAGATATTGATTATGCCAAATCTCTGTGGAAACTGCTATGCATGGACCAGTACTGCTTTTATGAAACCGGAATTGCTGTCAGGAAATTAGGCCCCGGATCGCCTGTAGTTGCTGCATTAAGAAGGCTTCAGACAATGATCAACGATAATAACCTTAAGGAGCTCGAGAGGCTTTTACCGCAGAAAGGCTGGCCAAGGCGAAGCGAGGTCGGGCCAGAAGCTGCAGCTGCTGCATTTTTCGTGTTGCAGCATTCAAATGCTATTGCACAGCAAAAATACATTTCGTTGTTTGAAAAATGCTGTAGGGAGAACGAAGGGAACTGGCAGCAATATGCCCTTATGTTCGACCGGATGAGAATGAATCAGAATAAACCGCAGAGGTTTGGTACCCACACATATCTTAATCCAAAGGCAGGCAGTACTAATGAGCTTTATCCCCTCGAGGACGATTCAAAGGTGGATGAGTGGAGGAAAGAGATAGGACTGGAGCCTTTGAAGGATTATTTAGCCAGAACCGGAATTAAGTACATGCCTTCACAGGCAGCAAAAAAATGATTTTAAACAATAATGAGAAAATGTAGTTATTTCTTGCTTAACCTGATCCTGAGTTATATTCTGGTGCCGGTTGTTTCTCAGACAACCTCCGAATAAACAGTTCCGGCTAAAAATTCCGGAATTGCCATTCCGTTTGAATTAATAAAAAATAAATCAACCATTAAGGCAAGATTAGGCGATTCAAGAGGCGAAAGTGCTCACTCACGCTATCACACTCGCTCTCACTCTCGCTCTGTCTCAGCATCCCCAACGGACAAAAGTTGCAAACTTGTAATTGGAATTTAGATACGTCATTACTCAAGATTTTTAATTAGTCCGAACAGCATTTTTGATATTTCCTCAAGTTTTTTCTCACCTTCAAGGAAAAACTCCTGAGTTATTTCTTGTGTTTCAAGAAGATATTCCATGATAGCTACACATTCAAATGCACTGCCCCTGGCAACAACAAAGAAATTCTTCCTGTCTTTGTTGCTGAATCGGGAAGTTCCTTCGGCAATATTCAACATAATGCTGAATGATGCTCTTCTGAGTTGATCGTTTGTTACTCTGTCGAAATTCTTTTCATCAAGGATCGAATAAATTTCTTTACAGAAGTTCTTTGACTTCTGATATACTTCAAGTTTTTGAAAATCAAACATGATTTGTAGTTTTTAGTTAGCACTATTGAATAAAAATTGCAGCGATGCAAGAGCTAATTTATAAATTATTTGGGAAATATACGGAGCATTTTAAAGTGTGAGTGTGAGAGTGAGTTTGGAGGAAAAAGAGATGAAAGTGCTCGTGATTGCTCTCGCACTCGCTCTCGCTCTCACTCTCACTCTTTTTCTGCCCTCCTACGCCAAGGCTTCGGAGGGCGCAGTACCCGGAGCGGGACTTGAACCCGCACAGGCATTACTGCCCACAGGATTTTAAGTCCTGCGTGTCTACCATTCCACCATCCGGGCCAAAAAACATCCTGAGGTTACAGAGGACAAACGCCAAAAGCGTTTAAGACCTCAATCCCGCGCACAAATTTATTTATAAAATCAATACCTCACAATCACAGGCTTGCCAAGGCCGGCCTTTTCCAGTTCTTTGGCCTGTGTTTTGGCATCACCCACAACAACATAGTACATTTTTGCCGGGTCAATATATTTCCTTGCGTACTCAAGAAGCTTGTCGGTTGTTAACTCTTTAACAAAAGCTTCCTCCTTTTTGATGTAGTCCTTCGGTAGATTATATGCACTCATGGTGTTCAGCATATCAACCAGGCTGCCAAGTGTCTCAAATCGCAAAGCATTGCCTTTCATGAGGGCTGATTTTGTAAAGTCAACGTATTCCTGCGGTATCTCCTTTCTGTATTTTTCCATCTCTGTTTTGAAGATTGTAACCGATTCGAGGGTTGCGTTTGTGCGCACGCGCGATGAGGCTGTGAATGCCCCGAAATTCTTTCCTCCCGAGAAGGAAGAACGCGCACCGTAAGTGAATCCTTTTTCTTCGCGGAGAATAAGGTTGAATATACCGTTAAAAGACCCACCCAGCTTGTAATTTGCAACCGTCGCTGCATAGAAATCGGGATGGCTTCTGGGGATTGACGGAGTTCCGATATTGATAACAGACTGCTTGGCTCCCGGGACATCAACAAGATAAACAACCGGTTTTTCGGGTGGCAAAGGTTGCTTAAACTCCGGTGCTGAAACTTCTTTCGGCTGCCATCTGGCATTTATACCTGCAAGAGCAGCTTCAACACGTTCCTTGTCCAGATCTCCTGCCACTACAAAGCGTGCAAGTGAAGGAGTGAAATACTTGTCATAGAAATCTTTAAGATCATCGATTGTTATTGAAGAAACCGTTTCCTCTGTCCCGGTGGCATCGAATGCAAGAATATTGTCTCCGTAAACAAGCTTGTTAAGGGTCCGGCTTGCCAGATAATCGGGATTTGCAGTATTGCGTTTAAGGTTGTTCACAATCCTGCTTTTGGCCAGGGCGAATTGTTCTTCATCCCACCGTGGCTCAAGGAGCATCTCTTCAACCAGAGCCAGCGTTTTTTCGAAATTTTTGGTAAGTGTGTTTACGCTGATAATTATTTCTTCATTAGTTGACCTGACATTAATGGATGCTCCCAGCAAACCGATGGCATCTTCAAGCTCTTCGGGCGTTTTATTTTTTGTTCCCTCATTCATCATGGTTGCCACCAGGTTGGCCAGGCCCGCCTTTGAAGGATTCTCCATCAGACGGCCGCCCTCAATGGCAACAGAATACTGTACAAGCGGAAGTTCGGAATGCTTTATTCCCCATATCTTTATTCCGTTGGTCATGCTGCCCGTCCAGGGTTCGGGAATTGTAACCTCAGGGTCAGGACCAGGCACAGGTTTGATACTGCGGTCAAGTTTTGTAGGGGTCTTTTTTATCGGTGCTTCGGCGATATCTTCAATTTTAACCTCAGTGGCTTTTGTCACATCCTCTTCTTCAATGCCGGCATTTACTGATCCTTCCACTATAAGGTTCACCTGACCTTTTGGAACGAAGCTGGTCTCAATAAAGTTTCTGCCTTTAATGTATTTTTCATAAACCCTTTTTATGTCTGCAATGGTAACGGCCTGAATGTTGGCAAGGTCCTTTTTGTAAAACTCAGGATCACCTGTAAACATTGCGTATTCTGCCAGGGTGAAGGCTTTCCCCTGTACACTTGCAAACCTGCTCACGAAGCTGGTTTCATATCCGGCTTTAATCCGGTTAAGGTCTTCTTCTGTAAATCCTTCTTTTTCAAATAGTTCATATCCTTCAAAAATTGCCTTTTCCACTTCAGAGAGGCTTACCCCCGGGTTGGCTGTGACCGAAACGGTAAAGCTTCCTGCCAGTTCCTGCGAACCGTTTCTGGCCGAAACGGATGATGTAAGCTTCTTGTCTTTTACAAGCACCTTGTAAAGCGGAGACTTACGGCCTCCGGAGAGCAGTTCTCCGAGGAAGTTAAGAGCGTATGAGTCTTTCGAGTAACGCTCAACTGTGGGGTAAACAATTGTCAGTCTCGGAGCCCTTGCGAAATTATCCTCATGGTAGAGCCTCACACTCTCCTGAAGTGTAACATTCATTGGGCCGCGCTTCTCTATTGGTTCACCTGAAGGTATTTCCCCAAAATATTTATCTATCATTTCCTTAACTGATGCAGGCTCGAAATCACCCGATACAACAAGGAATGCATTGTTGGGTACATAGAATTTTCTGTGGAAGGCAATAACATCATCAACCGTGGCATTGGCAAGGTCTTCCATTTTTCCTATAACAGTCCAGGAATACGGATGTCCTTTCGGATAAAGGTATTTCAGGATAAGTTCATTATTAAAGCCGTATGGAGCGTTATCGACACTTTCGCGTTTTTCGTTCTGAACAACATTCTGCTGGTTGGCGAAAGATCTTTTGGTAACAGTGTTCTCGAGATAACCCATCCTGTCCGATTCCATCCAAAGGGCAAGTTCCAGGGCATTTTTAGGCACAACTTCATAGTAGTTGGTCCGGTCCTGGCTTGTACTGCCGTTAAGTGATCCGCCGGCTTCCTGAATATTTCTGAAAAACTCATCTTCTCCCACATTTTCAGAGCGCTGAAACATCATATGCTCAAAAAGATGTGCAAAACCGGTTTTGCCTTCCGACTCCCTGCTTGAGCCTACATGATAGTAGATTGCCACAGAAACGATCGGATCGGATTTATCCTGGTGAAGAATAACCGTCAGTCCGTTAGGAAGGGAATATTTTTCAATGGGAATAGTTACCGTAACTTTTTCTGACTCGTTCCGGCACGAAACAAGAACAGAAAACCCAAGGATCAGTGTAAAATAGAGAAGTCGTTTCATACTATAATGGTTTGGTTAATATTATTCATTATTGGCAAAAGTAGTATATTTCCAATTGGAAAATAAGCAGATTATGTTATAAAAGCTGTAAAACATTTTTTATGGAGCGACAAGGTTTGATAATTTTGAGGAAATAAAAATATTTGTATTTTTGCGGAACAATTGCGGGAGTAGCTCAGTTGGTAGAGCATAACCTTGCCAAGGTTAGGGTCGCGGGTTCGAGTCCCGTCTCCCGCTCAGGAAAGAAGTTGTGGAGTCTCCTGTGATATTGAAATATCAGGGATATTTTGCCACCAATTTGAAAAGGATTGACAGAGTTGTGTCGCGGGCCGCTGACCTTACGCCGGAGGCGTAAGTC
>JARKQN010000058.1 GCA_029974835.1 Bacteroidales bacterium | reverse complement strand
TCTGCGGGTTAAATTCTTATTTTTTTCAGGCTGAATGGCAATGTAGATCGTGATATTAGAAATCCGTTGACAGGCAACCTGGGGTTAAATAATTAACTGTAATTAAATCAGATTACAAAGTAGGAATAAAACAAATACCAGTCAAATATTTTTGACGAATGGCTTTTTTGTTTAGACCAGAGATTGGAACCTGGTTATTAATGGAATATCAACCAGATTTATGGTTATGTTAAATGGCCATTACGCCATACAGCTGTCTTTACACTACAATGTCTTTAAGCCCTGACGACTGTCTGTTGTTTCGCTCCGAAATGACGGCAAGACTTTAAAATGGTTGCCGAAATCATTAATAATAAGGGAATTGAAAATATTTTATGGAATTTCATAAAGCTCCGCATCATGTTGATGAAGTTTAACCAAAAACATAATGTTATGAAAAACGTATTGAAAATTTTCGGAATACTGGTTCTTACAGGCATCATATTGTCATTCGTTGAATCAGGAACAGTAACAGGCAAGGTCACCGATGAAAAGGGTAATTCCCTTGCCGGGGTACTTGTTAACAATAAAACCACCGGCGCAAAGGTTTACACCGCTTCGGATGGTTCATACAAAATCCAGGTGAGCTCCGGAGCAGACCTGTTAAGATTCTCATTGTCTGGTTATATTGCCACTGAAATAAAAGCGGGTAACCGGAGCATAATAAATATAAGGCTTGTATCGGAACTGATGGTTATGGAAGATGATCTTAATTCATCAAAAACCTTCCGGACTGCAAAAGCTGATGCAAGGTTTGCGGCAGAGTATGCTGCAGCCCCGTCAATTGCCGGCTATAATTTGCAGGGGGGCGGAAGAATAAACCGATACAACTATAATTTCAATACGGAAGGCTATTCTCCGGTTAATGAGAACGGATTCAAAAACGTAAGGCATAACCCTCTGTCGACTTTTTCAATCGATGTTGACAATGCTTCCTATTCAAACATCCGCAGGTTTATCAATATGGGGCAGCTTCCGCCTGCCGATGCGGTGAGAATCGAGGAGATGATTAACTACTTCAGGTATTCATACCCTGAGCCTTCGGGAAGGCATCCGTTTGCCGTATATACCGAAGTCGCAGTATGCCCATGGAATAACAGGCATCTGCTTTTCCAGGTTGGCCTTAAGGGAAAAAGCATTGATAAGTCCACCCTTCCTCCGTCAAACCTTGTGTTTCTGATCGATGTGTCTGGTTCAATGGATGACCCGAACAAGCTTCCGCTGCTGAAATCAGCCTTCGGATTGCTTGTAAATGAACTCAGACCTCAAGACAGGGTTGCCATAGTTGTCTATGCCGGTGCCGCCGGTCTGGTGCTCGGCTCCACCACGGGCGACCAGAAGGATAAGATAATGAGGGCTATTGACAACCTCCGTGCAGGCGGCTCAACAGCAGGAGGAGAAGGGCTGAGGCTTGCCTATTCCGTGGCAGAAAAGAACTTTATCGACGGCGGAAATAACAGGGTAATTCTTGCTACAGATGGTGATTTCAATGTTGGTGAATCGAGCAACGGAGGGATGGAAAGGCTTGTTGAGGAGAAAAGAAAATCGGGAGTCTATATAACTGTACTCGGATTTGGCATGGGAAATTACAAGGATGACAAGATGGAGATTATAGCCGACAAGGGCAACGGCAACTATGCTTATATAGACAACCTACAGGAAGCAAGACGCGTCCTGGTGCGGGAATTTGGCGGTACTCTTTTTACAATTGCTAATGATGTCAAGTTTCAGATTGAATTCAATCCTGCAAGAGTGTCGTCATACAGGCTCATAGGATATGAGAACAGACTGCTGAATGATGAAGATTTCAATAATGACACAAAAGATGCAGGGGAGATGGGATCGGGGCATAATGTAACAGCTCTGTATGAGATAATACCGGCAGGCGCTGACGAAAGAGTACCTTCAATCGATCCGCTGAAATACCAGAAGGTCTCCTCTGCGCCGGAAAGCGGGCAGTCGAATGAATTACTTACAGTAAAGGTTCGGTATAAGGTGCCCGGTAATGAAACCAGCATTCTTATGGAGAAACCTGTTTCGGGAAATGGAAAGAAGATTGAGGAGGCATCGGAAAACATCAGGTTTGCTGCGGCGGTGGCTGAGTTCGGTATGCTGCTGCGCGATTCTGAATTCAAGGGAAATTCTGATTTTGAAAAAGTCATTGTGCTGGCCGGCTCGGCAAGGGGCGAGGATGAGGAAGGTTACAGAGCCGAGTTTATAAGGATGGTTAAGAGTGCGAAGGGGATGAAAAGTTCGGGTCTGCCTGAGTAGCAAACCCGAATCTGATGGTAGATCTTTAAATCCCGTAACAATATAAATTCTCCTTTACCGGGAAAAGAGGTGACATGAACCGATAATCAGCAGGAGGTGGTATCAAGCGGAGATACCACCTTTATTCTTTCAGGAACCTGTCAATTTCCCTGGCGGCTTTTCTGCCGGATGCGATGGCATTCACAACCAGGCTTGCGCCGGAAACGGAATCGCCGGCTGCAAATACTTTTGTAACATTAGTCCTGCAGCATTCGTCAGTTCTGATGTTGTTACGGTTGTCGAGCGCAAGACCCAGTTCACTGACAAGACCTTCAGTTACGGGATGGACAAAGCCCAGAGCCAGCAGCGCCATATCGGCAGGCACAATCCTTCGCGTATCCGGAAGGGGGATCATTGAAAGTTTTCCATTTTCATTTTTCCATTCGACATCTTCAATTTCAAGGCCGGTCAGATATCCGTCATTGCCAATGAATCTTAAAGTGGAAACGCTCCATAGTCGTTCGCAACCCTCTTCATGTGATGTGCTTGTTTTAAGAGTTTTAGCAACAAAGGGCCATGGGTTGGCAGGTAGACGTTTCTCGGGAGGTCTGGGCATGATCTCGATCTGTGTAACACTTGCAGCTTTTTGTCTTATAGCTGTACCCACACAGTCTGATCCGGTGTCGCCGCCGCCAAGAACGACGACTTTCAAACCTTCGGCCGAAATACGGTCGGAAGGAGGCAAAATTTCGCCGTCATTTATACGGTTCTGCCGTTTTAGAAAATCCATAGCAAAATGAATTCCCTTAAGGTTTCTGCCTTCAATATTCAGGTCGCGCGGTTTCATGGCCCCAATGGCGATACATACTGCGTCGTACATGTTAAGAAGGACCTTTCCGGGAATATCTTTTCCGATTTCGGTTCCGGTTCTTATCTCCAGACCTTCGAATGTCATTAAGTCAAGACGTCGGTCGATGGTTGACTTGCTTAGTTTAAAGTCAGGGATGCCGTACCTTAGGAGACCTCCGGCTTTCGGGTCTTTCTCGAACAGTGTAACGGAGTGTCCCCATTTGTTAAGGAGGTCGGCAGCTGCCATTCCGGCGGGTCCGCTTCCTATAACAGCGACTTTTTTACCTGATTTTTTACGGGCAGGTTTTGGTTTGATATACCCCTCCGAGAAGGCTTTTTCGGTTATGGCCACTTCGTTTTCGCGAATGGTAACCGGCTCTTCACCAATATTTAGTACGCAGGCGTGTTCGCAGGGAGCCGGGCAGATTCTGCCTGTAAATTCCGGAAAGTTATTTGTCTGGTTAAGTCTTTCGTATGCTTTTTTCCAGTCTCCCTTGTAGAGCAGGTCGTTCCATTCGGGTATAAGATTATCGACGGGGCAGGCCCAGTGGCAGAATGGAATACCGCAGTCCATGCATCTTGATGCCTGCAGCATGCGGTCGTCGCTGTTGAGCACCTGTTCAACCTCGCTGAAATCGCATATTCTTTCGTTCACAGGTCTGTTGCCAGCCTCTTTACGTTTTACTTTCAGAAATCCTGTAGGGTCGGCCATGATATTTATCTTTTAGTAATTTTTATCAATTTAGAAAATATATCAATTAATAATTTTTATTATCTGATAAATTTTATTACATGATAATTATTATCATCTGATAATTTTTATTACCTGATAAATTTTATTACCTGATAATTTTTATCATCTTGTAAAAATTCTTATTTAGTAATTCTTACTACCTGAAAAATTCTGTCATTCAGAAGCTCTCTCACCGTCAGTCTATCTTCCCCGGTCCAACTTCATTCTCTTCCCGCATAAGTTTATTTTCAATGATGATGCCCTCCCGAACCAAACTCAACATCCAATTCAACTCCGGCGATTTTCTTCTTTATCTCTTCCAGCTTCTGTTCCTGCAAAACCTTCTTGTAATCATAGGGTATAACCTTGATAAACATACCAAGCTGATTGTCAAAGTCATCCAGTATCTTCCTGGCTTTACTGCTGCCGGTGTAATAGTGATGCATCGACAAAAGCCTGCGCAACTCATGTGCCTCACTTATCTCCTCAACAAGGGAAAGCTCAACCATGCTCATGTTACAGAAATAATCAAAATTGCCGGTCTCGTTATATACATACGCAATGCCTCCGCTCATACCCGCTGCGAAATTATTGCCCGTCGAGCCGAGTACTACTACCCTTCCTCCGGTCATGTACTCGCAGCAGTGATTTCCCACGCCTTCTATGACTGCAATTGCTCCGCTGTTTCTTACCGCAAATCTTTCACCGGCCATGCCTGATATATACACCTCGCCGCCTGTTGCACCGTATAAGACAGTGTTTCCGATAATTATATTTTTATCCGGCTCAAACCGTGTTCCTGCAGGTGGCACGACAATGATCCTGCCGCCGGAAAGTCCCTTGCCCAGGTAATCATTCGAATCACCTTCAAGCCTGAACTCAACACCTCTTACAAGGAATGCACCAAAACTCTGTCCGGCCGAGCCCCTGAAATGACATTTAACAGTACCCTCGGGCAACCCTTCATTGCCGTATTTTTTAGCTATTACGCCCGAGAGCATTGCACCCACCGCCCGGTCGGTGTTTTTTATCTCTTTCTCAATGTTAACAGGCTTCCTCTCCTCAATAGCTTCATTGCATAGTGAAATAAGTTCCCTGTCGAGAACCTCATCAACCGGATGCTTCTGTTTTTCAACACAACGCAAAGGATTTACTGACGAGCCCTCCGGCATCCGGGTAAATGCGGTAAGATCAAGTTTTCTGGTCTTCCAGTGATCAACATCGTGGTTTCTTTCCAGAAGGTCAAACCTTCCGATAATTTCATTGAGCGACCTGTAGCCTGCAGAGGCAAGTATTTCCCTAACCTCTTCTGCAAGAAAGGTGAAGTAGTTTACGAGAAAATCAGCTTTGCCAAGGAATCTTTTTCTTAATACTTCGTTCTGAGTTGCTATTCCTGCAGGACAGGTGTTCAGGTGGCATTTTCTCATCATCACGCATCCAAGCACTACCAGGGCGGCCGTTGCAAAACCATATTCCTCGGCTCCCATAATTGCTGCCATTACTATATCGAAGCCGGTTTTCAGCTGCCCGTCGGCCTGAAGCACCACTCTTTTTCTGAGATTGTTCATCACAAGGGTCTGCTGTGTTTCGGCAAGACCCATCTCAAGAGGTAATCCTGCATGTTTAATTGATGAGGCGGGACTGGCACCCGTTCCTCCTTCGTATCCGCTGATGGTAACTATATCAGCTTTGGCTTTTACAACGCCTGCTGCTATTGTACCCACTCCGCTTTCGGAGACAAGTTTGACACTTATTTTTGCGTCAGGATTGACATTTTTGAGATCAAAAATCAGCTGAGCAAGGTCCTCGATAGAATATATATCATGATGGGGCGGGGGAGAGATCAGTGTTATCCCCGGAATGGAGTATCTTGTGCGGGCGATAATTTTGTCTATTTTATGACCCGGGAGCTGGCCTCCTTCACCGGGTTTGGCTCCCTGTGCAATTTTTATCTGGATTTCGTCCGCATTGACAAGGTACTCAGCTGTTACCCCGAACCTGCCGCTGGCTACCTGCTTGATGGCGCTTCTGGTGCTCACCCCGTCTTTCCCGGGCCGGAATCGTTCAGGATCTTCCCCGCCCTCACCTGTGTTGCTTCTGCCGCCTATCCTGTTCATTGCAATGGCAATGGTTTCATGGGCTTCGCGGCTTATTGATCCGAACGACATAGCTCCTGTTACAAACCTCTTCATAATATCGGAAGCAGGTTCAACTTCGGCCAGCGGTACGGGATTACCTGCCCTGATTTTAAACATGCCCCTTAAAAACGAGGGTTTTGAAGTGTCTGCATTGACCTTTGCCGAGAATTCCCTGAATTTGTTGTAGTCATTAGTCCTTGTACTCATCTGCAGAAGGGCAATTGTCTCAGGATTCCAGGCATGGTGCTCCCCGTACTTACGATATGAGTACACACCTTCTGTAAGGATTTCCGGGAGTGTTTCCTGGCTGAATGCCTTGCTGTGAGGAATCGATGCTTCACGTGCAATCTCCTCAAAGCCAATACCCTCAATCCTTGAAGGAGTGCCTGAGAAATATCTTTCGGTAACCTCACTGCTGAGACCTACAGCTTCAAATATCTGTGATGACCGGTAACTTCTGAGAGTGCTTATTCCCATCTTGGACATAATCTTCAGAATTCCTTTGCTGATGGAATTAATATAATTCTCCTCAGCCGTTTTGTAGTTTAGCTGAATGGCTTTCTCCTTAACAAGCTTTTCAATAATGGCAAAACTCATGTAAGGGTTTATCACACTTGCCCCGTATCCGAAAAGAAGAGCAAAATGCATCACTTCCCTTGGCTCGGCCGATTCAACAATTATGTCGATCTGCATTCTCTTGCGCTTAGCCACAAGGTGGTGATGAACGGCAGATACTGCCATAAGTGACGGAACAGGTGCATGATCCTTATCAATACCCCTGTCGGACAGAATAATGTAATTCTTTCCTTCATCCACCGCCCGTTCGGCTTCGGAACAGAGTCTTTCAACAGCCGAAACAAGTGCCTCCGCCCCACCTGCTGTCTCAAAGTGCATTTTGAGTGTAACACACGAAAAACCTTTGTATCTTAAGTTTTTTATTAAGTTAAAACTGGTATTATTAATAACGGGTATTTTGAACTTTACCATTTTGACATGGTCGGGTGTGGTTTCCAGCAGATTCTGCTGCAGAGAACCAAGGTAACCCGACAGGGTCATAACAAGTTCTTCCCTGATGGGATCTATCGGCGGATTTGTAACCTGAGCAAAGAGTTGTTTGAAATAATTGAATAACCTGTAGGGTTTCTGGGATAGAACAGCCAACGGAACATCGTTTCCCATACTTGACAGTGGCTCTTTCCCCGTGGCTGCCATCTCCAGGATTATTTTCTCGATATCTTCTTTCGAATAATTAAATGAAACCAGGTACCTGTTGTAATCTTCACCCATATCGGGAAGGACTTCGTGACCGGTCTCGATATCTTCAAGGTTTACCTGGTTTTGCTCAATCCACTTGCCGTAAGGCTGTTCGGCTGCCAGCTTTGATTTTATTTCTTCATCATACATTATCTTCCCCTCTTCCGTATCGATCAGAAGAATCTTACCCGGTTTAAGACGACCTTTTGCCATTACTTCCGATGGTTCAAATTTCTGGACTCCGGTTTCGGAACTCATTACTATAAGGTCGCCTGAGGTGATAACATATCTGGAGGGCCTCAGACCATTCCGGTCGAGCATACCGCCGATATATCTTCCATCTGAAAAGATGAGTGAGGCCGGGCCATCCCACGGTTCCATAAAGGTTGCATGGTAATGGTAAAAATCTCTTAGTGCCTGAGGCATGGGATTGCGGATGTTTATCGATTCCGGAATAAGAATTGACATCGCATAGGGAAGGGATTTTCCGCTCATTACAAGGAATTCAAGAACATTGTCGAGTGAGGCTGAATCGCTCTTGCCAGGTTCTATCACAGGGTAAATCTTCAAAAGATCACCCAATACATCCGATTTGAGAAGGGATTCCCTTGCTTCCATCCAGATCCTGTTGCCCTTAATGGTGTTTATTTCTCCGTTATGGCCGAGAAACCTGAAAGGCTGTGCAAGATCCCAGCTTGGGAATGTGTTTGTACTGAACCTGGAGTGCACCAGGGCAATTGCGCTCTGCATCCTCTCATCCTGAAGGTCGTAATAATAATCCTTTAACTGGTGTGATGTGAGCATACCCTTGTAAATAAGCACTCTGGTTGACAGACTGGGTATGTAGAAATAGTCTTTCTGGTTGATCGATGATTCCCTGATTTGTTTTTCAGTTCTTTTGCGGATTATATAGAGCTTTCGTTCAAGATCTGAATCCTGAAGATCCCCTTCAATAAAGATCTGCTTCATGAAAGGTTCGGTGGAGAGGGCTACTTCTCCCAGAACAGAATTATTCCTTGGAATGTCGCGGTAGCCTGAAATTTTAAGTCCCTCTTCCAGGATGATGTCTTTAAATATACCTTCACATGCTTCTGCATCGGCAGGGTCGGTGGGCAGAAAAATAATTCCTGTCCCGAAACATCCTGCCGGCGGCAATGCATAACCCTGGATTAGATAGAAATCTCTCGGCACCTGGATCATTATCCCTGCTCCGTCGCCAGTCTTACTGTCGGCTCCTTCAGCACCCCTGTGGCTCATGTTGCACAGGATTTCAAGTCCCTTTGAGATTATTGAATGCGATTTTTTCCCTTTGATGTGAGCGACAAATCCTATTCCGCAACTGTCGCGCTCAGCTTCGCTCAGATAAAGTCCTCTGTTTACAGGTCTCATTCTTTTATCGGTTAAATTTTATTAAAGCATTTGAGATTGATACTTAAAAAAAAACCGTTCTCTTTTGCTGAGAACGGTTTTTGAACAATCATGAAACTACCATTCTCAGCCTGATATATACCTCCTGAGAACAATAAGGTTTGATTTATTAAGTAAATTTAATCTCATCTGTCTTATAAATTTTGACAAAAATAACACTTCTACTTTAAAAACAAAAGAAATTTATAAAAAATACTTATTAACATTCTTTCCTCTTTTTCTGACATCCCGGGAAATGATGAAACTATGCCCGTATGAACTTGTTTAATACAAACCTCCCTGTATAGTGCACATATTTTACTGTCAGATATAAAATTTATCAATTAATCTCTGACTTCATTTTAGTTTCTTACATTTGTTTTATGGATAGTTCGGAAAAAAATGTATTTGTCATTTTCGGAGTTACAGGCGACCTGACCTACAGGAAACTTATCCCTGCACTCTATTCCCTTTATGCCCGGCAACTTATTCCGGAGAACCTGGAGATAATCGGAACAGGAAGGAAGAAAATATCACAGTCAGATTTAAATGCAAGGATGAGAGAAGGCATTGACTTGTTTTCGGAAGGCATTAAACCCGAAGAAAATATTGTGGATAAATTTCTTTCAAGGTTAACTTACTTTTCTTCTGATATGAGCTCTCCTGCAGATTACCGGTTGTTGAAAGAGCTGGTTGAAAAAACTGACGATAAGCCTGCAGAAAAGCTGAACTGTATTTTTTACCTTGCTGTACCCCCCGGAATGTATACCGTAATCTCCGAAAGGCTTTATGAGTCGGGATTAGGCCGGGAGGATAACGGCTACAGGCGGTTTGTTTATGAGAAACCTTTTGGTTACGATCTGTGGTCGTGCAGGGAATTGAATCAGAAGCTTCATTCCCTTTTTAACGAGAGTCAGATTTACAGGATAGATCACTACCTCGGCAAGGAGACTGTCCAGAACATCCTTGTTACAAGGTTTTCGAACGGAATGTTTGAACCTCTCTGGAACCGGAACTACATTCATCATATCGAGATTACATCCGCTGAGAGTATTGGTGTTGAAAACAGGGGAAGTTATTACGAAACGGCCGGAGCTTTGCGTGATATGGTTCAGAATCACCTTCTTCAGATTGCCGGCCTGGCAGCGATGGAGCCTCCTTCATCTCTTAATCCGGATGCTGTCAGAAATGAGGTACTTAAGGTTTTCCAGTCGCTCCACCCTATTAAAGAAGAAGAGGTTGCTTCAAATGTTATCAGAGGACAATACACTGCTTCGGTTGTCAGAGGTCAGTGCCTGCCGTCATACAGGCAGGAACCGGGTGTCGACCCGAATTCACGGACTGAAACCTATGTGGCCATTAAGTTCTTCATTGATAACTGGCGCTGGGGAGGCGTTCCGTTTTACATGCGTACCGGCAAACGTCTTCCTGTTAAAGTTACTGAAATAGTTGTCCATTTTAAACCTACTCCCCATTTCCTTTTTCATGTTGACGACATGAACAAGGCAGTCAATCAAATGATTATAAGGATTCAGCCAGATGAGGGCATCCTGCTTAAATTCGGAATCAAGAAACCTGGTGGCGGGTACAGTGTTGAGAATGTAAATATGGATTTTCATTATTCGAGCCTCGGTAATACAAGAGTACCAACAGCTTATGAACGATTGCTGGGCGATGTGTTTAACGGGGATTCAACACTTTATGCACGCGACGATATCGTAGAAACAGCCTGGAAATTTATTGAACCCGTCCAGACTGCATGGGCAACCAACCTGGATATAAAGATTTTCGGCTACCCTGCAGGAACATGGGGGCCTGAAAATGCTGACAAACTTATTGAGGGGGAAGGCCTAACATGGAGATACCCATGCAGAAACCTGGCGGATGACGGCCTTTATTGTGAACTTTAGTACCTTATGGAACAGATTGTCAAAGTCTCAAGAGATAATCACGAAATGGCAATGGAAATTGCCCTCGACCTTGTGAACACTCTGAAACCGGTACATTCGGAAGGCAGAAAAGCTGCTTTGGCTCTGTCAGGGGGAAATACACCAAGACAGTTTTTTTCAGTGCTGGGTAACCTTTACAGAGATTACGAAGGCTGGCAGAATACATTATTTTTCTGGAGTGACGAACGCTGCGTGCCTCCTGACAGCCAGGAAAGCAATTACAAAACGGCTAAGGAGGTTTTTTTTGATAAGGCTGCGGTTCCTCCCGGAAATATTTACAGGATAATGGGAGAGAATGAGCCCTGGCAGGAAGCTGAAAGATACTCTTCAGAAATTCTTCAAAATGTTACACTAAGGCTCGGAATTCCAAGATTCGATATTGTCTGCCTGGGCCTCGGGGAGGACGGGCATACTGCGTCAATCTTTCCCGGAAATCTCGATTTGTTTGATTCATCGCGGATCTGCGAGGTTGCTGTTCACCCTGCAACGGGGCAGAAAAGAATAACTCTGACAGGGACTGTGATCAATAATGCAGCCAGGGTTATCTTCGCGGTATCGGGCAGAAATAAGGCAGAGATTGTTGCAGAAATACTGGAGAATCCTTCATCGGGCATGTACCCTGCCTCACTGGTAAGACCTTTGTCGGGTGTTTTGACCTGGCATCTCGACCTTGAAGCTGCCTCACTTCTTACACAATTTGCTTAAAAGTATCCGGAATTGTTTATAATTTGTCTTTTTTCAACTTAAAAGTTGAAATGATAAAATAATAATTTTGTAAAAGGTTAACATTAAAACGTCAGAGCTATGTCACACGAAAAAGCAAAAGGACAGGTTCAAAACAAAAAGGAAGCTACCAAGAGCCTGAAAGAAAAAAGAGCCGCCAAGAAAGCCAAAAAGGAGGAAAAGAAGTACAAATAGGACAGGCACTTATACTGACATAATCATTTTCTGGTAAACTTATCAAATACAGTGATGACCGGGAGTACATTTCCGGCTTCATCAAAGTAATCTCTTGCCGACCTGCCTCCGTAGGTTGCGGGTTCCCACCAGAATATTCCTGCACCCATGTTTCCGGGAGTTGCGAGCACGATGCGGTTAACCTCATCAAGAAATTCTTTCTGCCCATCAGGTGATTCAGCGAATGGTGCGGCACGATTTTTATACTCCGCCGGTTCCGAACAGTAAGCCACTTCAACCAGGATAACAGGTTTACGGTATGTTTCAGCCATAAATATCATGTTGGCTCTCAGTTCGAGCAATGTTCCGTGCCACCATGGGTAATATGACTGGCCAATGACATCATAGTCTATGTTATATGATTTTATTTTGTCGAAAAAATACCTTGTTTTTTCAATGTTGCCTCCCTGGTCGATATGTATCATGATCTTGGGAGGAGTAACACCTTCAGGGCAGGAAGCATAGACTCCCCTTATGCCTGATTTCAGAAGATCAGCGAAATTATCCCAGTTTTCCGGCAGCTTGCCGTCGGGCCACATCATTCCGTTTATAACTTCGTTGCCAGGTTGTACCATGTCGGGCATTGCTCCTGCTTCGCGGAATGCAGCCATGGTGCTGCGCGTATATTCATAAACGGCTTCCGTCAGCTCACGATGCGACATCTTTTCCCATGCAGCCGGGGTGTATTGCTTTCCGGGATCTGCCCAGGTATCTGAATAATGATAATCAAGAAGGAATTTAAAACCCATTTCTTTAGCTTTCCTGGCAAGGGCAATAGTGTAACCCAGATTATTGGGCAGTCGTGCAGGTGTATGAAACAGTCTGAGCCTGATCCAGTTATAGCCATGATCCCTGAAAATAGTCAGGCCGTCTTTCGGGCTTCCGTTTTCTCTGAAAACAAAACCCTGATCCTCCGCACTCTTTAAAAATGAAAGGTCAGCTCCAATGGCATATTCCTGCGTAGCGGCCTTTATTGGTATGAATAGGGACATAATAATTAAAAGCGTACGGAGAGGTAAACTACACTTTATAATCCTTTGCATATGGCCGATTCATTTAAGTTATTTAAATTAAGGTTGTATAATCATAAGAATATTTTTGTAAAAATAAACTTTATTGTTATTTTTAAGATTCTAAAACCTTATCATCTGCCGGAATTAATAAATCTGAATCTCAAGAGTATTGTTAATTGAGACTGTTTTTAATGTCGAACCTAAATACATAAAAAAATGAGCAACGGAACATTCGATTTCAATGTCTTCCTTAACGAATCGAAGGAGACACTTTTGAATCCCAAAAGTTATTTCACTTCCATGAAAACCGGTGGCGGCATGGTCGAGCCGCTTATTAAGGCTGTTATTTACGGTGGTGTGGCAGGTCTTATTTATATGATCTGGGGTTTCCTTAAGATCGGTGCTTCTGGATTTGGCATGCTTGGAGGAGCAGTTGGTATAATGGCTTTAATCAGTATGCTGATCGGAGCGGTTATAGGTTTGTTTATCGGGGCTGTTATCATGCTTGTAATTTCTGCAATATGCAAGGGTAACACCGATTATGAGGCAAACTTAAGAGTCACGGCATCGGTAATGGTTATCATGCCCGTATCTGCATTGCTTGGCTTTGCGATGGGAATTAATCTTACACTTGGGATTATTGTAAGCATACTCGTCTCACTCTATGCGCTCTGGATTATGTATCACGGACTAACTGCCGCGCTTAAAGGCGGGGAGAGTACAGCAAGAATAGTTCTCATAGTGCTGGCTGTAATAATGGTTCTTTTCAGCATTACATCAATAGCAGCATCGCGTAAAGCTTCAAAATTCCTCAGGGAGTACAACAAGGACGCCCGTGAAATTCTGAAGGATCTCCAATAAAGTTGATATAATTTTCCCGGGAGCCGGAACTGTAAATTTACCCTGCAGGTGGAATTATCGTTTATGGAATAATTTTGGTCATTTATCTGTCTGTTAAGTATTGTTAAGCGGCAGAAAAATTTTACTGTCATTGAACAATCTGTAAATTTTCAGCCTAATTTTAATCCATAAATCCGAAAGTATGAAAATGAGAACACTTCTATTGATTATTATTTCAGGGTTAGCTCTGAATGCGGAAGCGCAGAAGGGTTACCAGTTCAGGTGGCAGGGTGATAAGTCTGACAGGGAAATTCCAGGAGATTGGTATACTACAACAAAAAAAGGAGGAATAAACTACTGTTTCTCCAACGATAATACCTGCTTATTTCTTCATATGAAGATCACAGAAAGTGCAGAGCAGGCAAGAATCCTGAAAACCGGTCTTACACTTTGGATTGACACCGAGGGAAAGTCAAGGAAGAAAACCGGTATAAGGTTTCCGATTGGATCTGATTATTCAGGTCCGGGAAGGCGGGCTACCGGTACACAGCAAACACCTCTCTCAATGGCAAACACGATACAACTGGTGGGTTTTGATCTCGGAGGCCGTGGCAGGGTGTCTTCAGATAATGCTGATGGACTCAGAGGCAAGGTATATTACGATAATGACGGCAACCTTATCTACAGTCTGGTAATTCCGTTTGATTCCTTCGCTGAACTTAAAAATGCCGCCGGGAAACCTCTGACTCTCGGAATTGAGATCGGAGCTCCTCCGCAGATGCCAGCAGGTGGCCCCCAGGGATTCCCGCAGGGAGGAGGAGGAATGGCACCGCCCTCGGGAGGCAGACCTGGTGGTGGTGGTCGTGGCATGGCGCCGCCTTCCGGAGGAGGAATGCAGCCATCCTCCCAGCCTGCGCCGGCACCGGTTATGATCTGGATTAAGGAAGCCAGGCTGGCTGACGCAAAATAAGCCAAAATGAAATGTTATATGTTAAAAATTATTAAATCCGCGGGAAAGAAAAAAAGCATTATTGCGGTTTTTACAGTGGCTTTGTTGCTTCTTTTTCTAGTTTCAGCTTCCGCCTATAAGGTAATGGTCGAGAACAATAACCTGAAAGGTGCTTATCCGTACAAGAAATTTGAAAGTGCCTCGAAGTGCAGGACGTGTCACCCCGGCATTTATGAACAATGGTCGCAGTCAATGATGTCGCAGGCATACACTCATCACTGGGATGAAATTGAATATTTCGACCTTGCCGAAGCACATGCCGATGCCGTCCCTGCCATTCGCGATGTTATCGACGGCTGCAACGGATGTCACACTCCGCTTGCATTCATGAACGGAAAGTTTCCTCCGGCCAGGCCGTCAGAGAAAACAATGGCCAACGAATCTGTTTCCTGCGAGGTGTGTCACCTTATACAATCCTCTACCAGTGAACCTCCAGTTAATTTCAGCTATTTTATTGAACCCGGCATGACCAAGTTCGCAGGCCGGAATCCGTCTGTTGAATCACCGGCCCATAAAATAGTTGTGAAGGATATTTTCCGTACAACCGAATTCTGCGGCAACTGTCATAATGAAAAGAATCCTTTCGGCGTTTGGGTCAAGAGCACGCAGCTTGAATGGAAAGAGGGTCCATATGCCACACAGGGTGTTCCCTGCCAGGATTGCCATATGCCCAGGGGTCATTACCTGAACGCAATTATGGGAAAGCCTTATGACGATGCTCGTCTCCATCTTTTTCACGGGGCACATGACCCCGGAAAAGTCAGAGGTACGGTCGAAGTAAGAATTGAGCCCGACGTAAGGGAAGCAGAGCCCGGCGAAACGGTAAAATTTACTGTCGCCCTCTTCAATGCAAAGACCGGCCATAAATTCCCGACAGGATCTGTTGAGGACAGAATTCTATGGCTGAATGTGGAAGCTACCGACTCCAAAGGAAAAGTGTATCATCTGAACGTTGATAAAAAAGGCTTCGATGGCGAGGAATATACCATTTCGGGCGATTATCTTGCTTACCAGGATATGGGAATACCGAAGAAAATAAATGATTTCAAAGGAGTACAGCGCGACGGTATACCTGCCGGCAACAGGATTTTCAGAATGCCTTATTTCGACCCTGAAGGAAGAATGACTATTATGCAATGGAACACTGCAAAGCTGGGGGTTGATTACCGTATCGGCCCGCGAGAAACAAAAACCGAGAAATTTACTTTCAGAATACCTGCCAATGTATCTCCCGGGCAAATGAAGGTAACAGCTACACTCAACTACCAGCTTCTTGTTAAGCCTGTTGCTGATTTTCTCAATGTACCTGAAGAGGAATCTGCTATCATTGTGGTTAACGACCACACCACATTCATTTCAATACTTCCCTAACCTTTAAAAGCTGATTCTTATGAAAAAGCATGGTATCATCGTTACATTTATCGTTTATTTACTGCCATTTATTTTTGCGAACGATATTTCGGCCATTCCTGCATTTGCACGTAAATACCAGATAAGCTGCCAGGTATGTCATTCACCCGTTCCGCATCTTAAACCATTTGGAGAGGAATTCGCCGCCAATGGCTACAGGCTTACGGAATATGAATCACCCAGATACTTCATCAATACAGGAGATGATAAATTATCGCTCCTCCGTGAAGTACCACTTGCCATAAGAATTGACGGTATTGCTACATACAACTCAGGCAAAAGCAAAAGGTTTGATTTCGGAGCACCTTCCGGTGTCAAACTTCTTTCGGGTGGAGAACTATCGGATAAGCTTTCGTATTACTTCTATTTCTTTATGAGCGAAGGCGGCGACATAGTAGGCATAGAGGATGCTTTTCTGACTTACAATAATCTGTTCGGTACCGGCATAAATGTTTCGGGCGGGCAGTTCCAGGCCTGCGATCCGTTTTATAAAAGGGAACTGCGGCTGACTCTTGAAGATATTGCTGTTCTCCAGGCCCTCCCGGGTACATCTCAGTCTTCTCTTAAGTATGAAAGAGGCGTTTTCTTCGACTATGAAATACCCGGACTCAATACAGGCATTGTTCTGGAAGTACTTAACGGAAACGGTATTGGCAACGGGGGAGAAGAATTCCTTTTCGACAAGGACAAATACAAAAACCTTTTGATATATCTTTCACAGCCTGTGGGTAAAAGTCTGAAAGTAGGACTTATGGGATATTCAGGCAGGGAATTGATTTCAGATGCCCCCTTTTCATTTGATAACAAAATAAGAATGTATGGTCCGGCAGTAAACCTGAATTTAAATGAACGGTTAAAAATAAACTCTCAATATATTTTCAGGGCCGACTCAAGGATTTTTGATCCTGACAACGACGATTGGTTACTCTCATGCAATACCAGGGGTGCATATCTTGAGGCAATATTTACACCCAGGGGTGATATCAGCAAATGGTATTTTACAGGGCTGCTTAACTGGCTTGAGTCGGACTACGATCCGCTGGATTACAAATCGGCCACTCTCCATGTGGGGCACGTGCTGAGAAGAAATGTAAGGCTGATTTCAGAATATACATGGCTTGAGGGAGAGGAAAAATACGGCAAATTAAGCCTTGGATTTGTCGCGGCATTCTGAAATATGCTTCCGGCAAATCCCTGACGGATAAATGATATAAGGGTGGCTCCTGTTTTTGAGGACCACCCTTAATGTTTCTTCATTTTTTAAGAAGATCCCTTATTTCGGCAAGGAGTTTCTCCTGGGCAGTCGGTTCAGGCGGGGCGGGAGGAGCCGCAGGTTTGGCTTCTTCCTTCTTCCTGGCAGCGTTTATACCCTTGATCAGAAGGAAAATGGCAAAGGCAACGATCAGGAAGTCGAAGCAAACCTGAAGGAAATTGCCGTAATTCCAGGTCACGGCTGGGTTCCCGTCTGCTGCAGCTTTCATTACCAGCTTAAGATCGGTGAAATTTACACCGCCGATCAGAAGCCCCAGAGGAGGCATTACAATATCGCTTACCATCGAAGACACTATTTTTCCGAAGGCAGCACCAATGATAATACCGACAGCCATGTCGATAACATTGCCCTTCATTGCGAAGGCTTTGAATTCATCAATTATTTTCATAAGCTATAAATTGGTTGGTTAATGATCATTAATCAGAATTTATATGAAAAACCTGCGCCAAAGATTTCCTTGAATTGAATTCTTTTGCCGGGAGCCTCTCCAGGATCAACGGTCCCGTTTTCATTACGGTCGATAGGTATCAGAATATTATCATCATACAGGAGGTGTGTGTTGAAGCTTACTGAAATATACTTATTTACTTTAAGAGCAATTAGCGTCTCCCAGCTGACATCTATATTCTGAGGTTTGTCGCGGTAATTGGAAAAGAGATCGAGCTTTGAGGTAAAAGAAACATTTTTAAGGAATTCGGATTTAAAATCATTTTTTGAATAAATAATTCTCAGGTATCCTCCCGTTTCACCCCTGAATTTGTCACCCGGGGTTACCCCGAAAGCCCCGGCTGCCGAAAGGGAATCATCGGCAACAATTGTAAACTTACCGGTGAAAGGGGCAAGAAATGCGCTGAAATAAGCGTTTGGTTTATAATCCATTCCGGCGGCAAATAGGATGTAAGCCGGAGCAAACAGATCAGATATTTTTTTGGAAACATCGGGATATTTGTACCCGGGCGTCATCTGGGTTTTCAGGTTAAAAAGTGCGGCATAATAAAAGTTTTTGAAAGCTTCACGTCCGTATTTGGAAAGAAAATCAATTTTATCGTCGGTTTTAATGAAATCAGCATTCTTCCCCTGTTTCAGCAGACCATATCCTACATCGAGTGAATTGTCGAGGACAGATTTGCCTTTCCGGTAGTTGGCAAAAAGGCTTAAAAGACCGTTCACAGCTATAGAGTTCTGTCCGCCGGCCGACCAGTTTTTAAGAGAAGTCTGGGACAGGCTGACAGAGAATATACCTCCGTACTTCCAGCCCTGAGTGGAATCGGCTCTCTGGGTTCTGAGGGCTTTTTCGGCATCTGTGACCTGTGCAGTAACAATACCTGCTGAAAGAACCAGCAAGAAAAAACTTAGCAATGATTTAGATTTCATGATTTCAGAAATTAAACAATATAAAGGTAGCTAAAAAGTATAACAAAAAACTAACAGTTTCTTTTAATCTTTTTGAGGTTGATACTAAACCAGGGCGAAGTGTAATTGTAGTTATATAAGGGATTGGAGAAAATTTCACCTGTTGAATAGTTTATAAAGCCCTTTATATATTTTGGAGGAAGTATATAAATCGTATCTGCATTGTCATTCTTATCAGGCGGGCGTTCGGTAAGGATGTTTTCGAAATGACAGTTTTTCACTCCGGCCTTTGAAATCTCGTCATTGTAAAATCTTATAATGTTTTCCGCAATACATATTACAACAACGAACTCTCCGAAATACTTTTTGCTGTTGTGCTTTACAATCAGTTCAAGCCGGTCCGGCGTTATCTGAAAAGCAGTTTTGTAAAATGAATCTGCAAACCTGAAACCCTCCCTGAGTATATTTTCAGCGTCCTCTTTTCTCTTCGTATAGTGCAGGTAAACGCGGGCTTCAGGGATATCGCTGAAAATGAAATCAAGTACCTTTTCATCCAGTATCTTTTCTTCTGCCAGGGATGAATATTCTTTTGAGATGTTGTGACCCGGTCTTTTCTCAATAAGTTTTCCCAGTAGAATATCTCTTTTCGAAAGCTTTATGTGGAGGATAACTATGTAAGCGGCGAGAAGAGCAATAATAATCAGCAGAAAAATCTCCATACCGGAATTCTGTTTATATTTTAACTGCTACTGATGTAAAAAGCCCGGCAAGTAAAAATAAAAAAAATCAGAACCATCTTTTACTTCTTAGGAAAAGCATGCCGATAACCGAAAATACGAGAGAAATCAGGAATACCAGCCAGAAGCCCATCGGGAAATCTTCCAGTCCGTTCGGAACATTCATTCCGTAAAGGCTTGCGATCAGTGTGGGGATCATAAGGATAACCGAGATTGAGGTAAGCCTTTTCATTATGATGTTCAGATTGTTCGATATTACCGAAGCATAAGCGTCCATCATCCCGCTGAGAATGTCGCTGTAAACGTTTGTTGTTTCCTGGGCCTGCTTGGTTTCGATTTCAACGTCCTCAAGAAGCTCCTCGTCATAACTGTCTCTCTGGTTCTTTATATTCTTCAGCCTGTTGATAAGTACATCGTTTCCCTTCAGGGAGGTTGTGAAATAGACAAGGCATTTTTCAATCTGGAGAAGGCGCTGAAGATCTTCGTTCCTGACGGATTTTTCGAGTTCGGACTCCGCTGTCTTGATATGCAGGTTTATCTGTTTAAGGTATTTCAGGAACCAGACCGAAGAGTTGAGAATAAGTCGCAGAACAAGATCAAAGTAATCCTTGTAGTTTATGTTCTTTCTGACAGAATAGTTGATAAAATCAGGAATCAGTTCCGTTTTGACGTGGCAGATAGAGATAAAGATGTCTTCCTTGAAGATAAGTCCCAGCGGTGCAGTGGAAAACGGCAGTTTTGGGTTGCCGTTTCGGTAGGGTACCCTGAGCAGGATAAAATACCAACCGTCTTCGAATTCGATACGCGGACGTTCATCAATATCTTCAAGGTCATTCAGGAAAGAGGCGGGAAAATCATATTTCTCGAGGAATTCCTTATCGTCTGCCACCGGGCACTCAATGTGAATCCAGCATCCTGGTTCCCACTCGGCACATGGAACAATTCCGGTTGAGTTTTTGTAGAAAGTCCGCATAATACAATCCTCCAGTAATTTTCAACAGAGGCTGAAAATGCAGACCTCTGTCGGGTTCAACGGCATAAATGATAATCGTCCATGCTATGGATTTATTTTCGCCCGCAAATTAAAGAAATTATTCTATTGGTTGTTTCTGAATTTTTAAAAAGTTTAGAAAAAGTAAAAAAAAAAGCGGCCCATAGCCGCTTTTTTATCTTTAAAATTTTATGCATTCTTGAATGCTTTTATTCCTGCAAATTTTGCCGATTTGCCAAGCATATTCTCAATTCTCATAAGCTGGTTGAATTTCTCTATACGTTCTCCTCTGCAGCCGCTTCCTGTTTTGAGCTTCCCTGCATTCACCCCAACAGTAAGATCTGATATGAAGCTGTCGGGAGTTTCACCGCTTCTGTGTGAGACAAATATGTTGTAATTGTTTCTGAAAGCGAGTTCAATTGTTTCAAGTGTTTCAGAAACAGTACCAATCTGGTTGAGCTTGATAAGGATTGAGTTAGCAACACCTTTGGCGATACCCTCTGTGAGAATTGCTTTGTTGGTGCAGAAAATGTCGTCGCCGACAATTTCAATCTTTCCACCCATTGTTCTTGTCATGTTCTGCCAGCCGGGCCAGTCATTTTCAGCAAGACCGTCTTCGATTGAAATTATAGGGTACTGTTTTACCCAGTTCTCCCACAGCTTAATCAGTTCATCGCTTGAAAGAAGCTTACCTGTGCTCTTGAAAAGCTTGTATTTGCCATCTTCCCACATTTCGCTTGCGGCAGGATCGAGGCAGATGCTGACATCAGTTCCGGGTTTGTAACCGGCTTTTGTTATTGCCTCAAGAATAACCTCAACGGCTTCATCGTTCGATTTAAGGTCGGGTGCAAAACCTCCTTCATCGCCGACGCCGGTACTGTAACCTTTTCCTTTCAGAACAGATTTAAGCGAATGGAAAACCTCGACGCCCATTCTGATCGATTCTGTGAATGAAGGAGCGTTATGCGGGGCAATCATGAATTCCTGGAAGTCAACATTGTTGTCAGCATGTTTACCGCCATTGATAATGTTGAGGCAGGGAACCGGAAGGACGTGTGAATTTGCTCCTCCAAGGTACTGATAAAGGGGAATTCCCGCACTCTCGGCTTCGGCCCTGGCATATGCCATTGAAACTGAGAGTATCGCGTTTGCTCCGAGTTTTGATTTGTTTGGAGTGCCGTCGAGTTCAATCATTGCATAGTCGAGTTCGCGCTGGTTGCCGAAGTCTTTTCCGGTGATAGCCCTGGCAATAATTGTATTTACATTTTCTACGGCTTTCAGGACACCCTTACCTCCATAGCGTTTCTTGTCGCCGTCGCGCAATTCGCAAGCCTCACGTTCACCCGTGGATGCACCGCTTGGTACCATGGCTCTTGCCTGTGTGCCATCTTCAAGGGTCACATTCGCTTCAACAGTCGGATTGCCTCTCGAATCGAGAATCTCCAGAGCTGATACTTCAATAATTTTCATATACAGTTTTTTTAGTTAATGATATTTTGTCTTTTATGTTATCTTGTTTTTTATTGAGACGTCAAATATAATTTATTTTAAAAATATGTACGATAAAATGAAGCAGATTATTCGGTATGTAAAGATTCCTATTCTGTTTTATTCATCGGTTTTTACTCATTTCTTTTTTCAGTCTTAAGGATAAATATAAGAACCGAAGCGGCAAAAAGTTGTGTCAATACTGAAAAAACTATCAGACCGGTAACAGATTTATCGTAAAGAAACCCCATAATTGCGCTTCCTGCAAACCAGAATATTCCGTATGCCGCATTGAATGTGCCGAAAGCGGTACCCCGCTTTTCCTGCGGGACCATCATGGCAATCTCCGCCTTTATAACCGATTCCTGTGCTCCCATGCCTATTCCCCATAATATCATTCCGGCAAGGGCAAAACCGAAACCTCCCGTAAATACCATCGGGGCAAAAAAGGACGATAGCAATACGGAAGCAATTATCACACGTATTCCCAGTTTGTCAAACAGTTTTCCGAATACCAGAGCTGCCAGTGCATCTGCAGCCATGGCTGCGGAATAAAAAACCGGGATTGCAGAATCGCTCATAAGAGACTCCGATTTAAAGTGAAAAGCAACAAGCGGGAAGTCGGCATAGCCGGCCGCAATTAGTATGACGGCAAGCAGGTATATACGGTATCTTTTCGTGAAACCCTTAGTCGAAACGCCGGTCTTTTTGATTTCAAGATCTCCCGGTCTCGGGTAGAGATATCTGCAATACAGAAGCAGGCTTATGGCAATGAGAGCAGGGATAGCCAGCACAGCGTAGGCCATTTTGTAGTTCTGATTTCTGAATAGCAGTACAGCGCTTACAAGGAGAGGACCTGCAATGGCACCTATCTGATCCAGGGCCTCATGAAGACCGTAGCCCCATCCCCTCCCTGTTTTTTCAGTTCCGAAAGAAAGAACCGCATCACGTGCCGGAGCCCTCAGCGCCTTACCTGTACGTTCAGCGATTATGAGAATTACCGCAACCTGCCAGAAGCCTGCAAGTGCCAGTAAAGGCACAGATAGCAGATTTATCAGGTAACCTGCTATTAGTATTGTCCAGTATTTTTTTGTTCTGTCGGCCAGATAGCCTGAGAAAAAGCGAAGGCCGTATCCGATCAGTTCTCCGATACCGGCTACCAGTCCCACAGCGGTTCCTGAGGCACCAAGCTTTTGAAGAAATGAGCCGTTTATGCCCCGGGCAGCTTCATAAGTCATGTCGGAAAAGAGGCTCACAAGGCCAAGCATTACGACAAATTTCAAAGCCGTCTTATAGCCGCTGTCCATCTTTCTTTTTAAATACCAGGCTGTAAAATTATTGCTTTTTCTTCCGGCAAAAAACTTCTGATGATATTATTTTCTATTGTTACAACCGTACCGGGTAAGCAACCATAATAATCCTGCTGAAATATATAATTACCGCTGCTGCTCATTTATTTTACCGGATGGCAGAAAATGGAAGAACTATAAATATTCCCAATGGAATGCTATTTCATGAAATAGACGTAAAAGAGTTCGGCAGATTCCTTGTTAATCCAGTGCCTGATGCCGAGGCTTGCCGCTTTATCGATAAGCGGTGCCGGAATGAATGGTGCAATGACCTCATATATATCTCCGTCACCGAGATTGTTAAGATCGGACATTGCCTGGTTAACAGGCTGCTCGCCGGCTTCAAGCATCTTTCTTATGTCCAGGCTGAAGATAATCTTTGACCTGTCGAACCATGCCGGCTTCTCGGTAACAAACTTTTCGTGTTCGGCAATTTCCATGCTGCCCTGTCCGACTTCATTCCTTAACCTGTTCACTAGTTCTTCAACCTTAACATTCCCGATAGCTGCAGCCTGCTGAAGAGTTGCTATTCTTGCAACTGTGTTTCTCAGAACGGGATTCTTCAGTTTGCTGAATGCAGGGACATAAGATATCAGAACCTCTTCTAACTGAGGGTATGCTTCAATAACCTGCATCACCTTCGACCTGGGAGTGATGATATGTTTTTCCTTTTCCATTTTTAAAGTTTATATGATAAGATTCTCTGTTCACCATCCAGTTTCCTGTATCCGGATATGTCATGAGACACTTCAAGTGTACCCAGGTATTCACCGATTTCATTCCGAATGGCAAAATATTCAATATGGATCATTTTTCCGCCCATATTAATCCAGAAAGGGGCGCTCGAGGCTTTGCCGCTTCTGAAGTCTTCTATAATCCGGTCAACGATATGTGCACTTGCCGGCGGGTGGCAATGCCTGACGTCGCGGTTAAGGATAGCCCTGTTTCGCTGGAAGATTCTCTCTTTCGACATTGAAAAGTATTTTACCCTGTCGTTGCGGTCAACAAATGTTATATCGACAGGCAGATGGTTCAGCAAAGCTGTGAGTTCCTCTAAGGTAAAACTTCCTGTGGGTAGCTGGATTCTTCCGCCGGCGGTTACATTCCCATCCTCTTTTTCTCCTGCCTCTCTCGGCGGTTTCCACTCAACCGGCGGATCATATAAACAGAAACCAATTTCGGGCGACTGCCTGTTCACTTCATTCCATTCGGCATCCGAAAGGTTATCGAGAGTCATCGGGAACAGTATCTCTTCTTCCTTCACTGTCATTTCAATTACGCCGTTAACTGCAGGTAGCATCAGTATCTCAGCCGATGCCAGGAGTTCGTCAGCTTCCTTTATGTCAGCTTTGAGCACTTCCAGACTTCCTTTAATGAGCTCCCGGATCTCGTCATGTTTTCCCCACATAACCTTTGGAGGGCCGGTGATCTCTTTCCTTTCGAGATATGGAAATATCAGGTATTCTTTTCTCTGGTAATGTTTGTCAACATCCATAAGGTTGTTGAACAAACCACGAAGCCTGAGAATTTTCACTGAAAGATCTTTTTCTCCTCCGCCGGCTATCCCTGCTATTGCCTCTTTTATCTCTCCGGCTACCTTTTTAAGCTCCCTGTTTTCGTTTATCATAATATCCACAGGATGCCCGGGCGGAATTTTTTTTGCGGCTGACAGGTCCACATGCCCCTTGAGAACAGCAGAATGGGCATCGCAAAGGCGCAGCACTTCCTCTTCCGGAAGCCCTTCTCCGATAAGCTCCTGCTCAACCTCAACAACTTCACCGTATGGTATATTGCTTAGTGTCGTCAACAATTCCTTTTTGACTTCTTCTTCAGGTACACCGCCGTGAAGTTTCAGGATCAGTCCTTTAAGTTTCTTTTTCCTGTCTGCTGAATTATCTATAAGTTCGCTCATGATGATTATGAAATTTTCAATGACTTGTAATGATTTGGAAAAAATTCATTATTCTCTTTTTGCAATGTAATAATAATTATTAAACAACCGGGTCAGTCAGATGTTTGTTTCACTTTAGTAATTGAATCCTTAATAATTGCGCTCCATATCCTGTAACCATCACCGTTTAGATGCAGTTTGTCACTTATGAACAGCTCCTCCCTGGGTAAACCGTTGCCATCCAGGAAAGCATAGTCTGTCTGTATGAAGCAGGTGTTGCGGCGTTTCATGCATTCCTTCCTGATAAGTTCATTTGCCAGATTTATCTGAGGCCATGCTTTCCACCTTGATGGTGTGGGAGTGATCTGTACCCAGAAAAACGGTTTGCCGTGATGGTATCTTCTGAATGTTTTCAGTATAAAAAGAAATAATTTTCTGACCTCTTCAGGTGTCTTATCCTCCGGCGAACCGGTTATGTCGTTTGCTATGAACACTACTGCGGCACTGCATCTGACCTGTGAAAATATTCTCCCGGAATAGACAGCGAAGTCACTCAGTTTTGCTCCACCATAGCCTCTCTGTATAACCTGGTAGGGGGCCATGTCTTCAGCGAGTGTTTTCCAGAGCCTGATGCTTGAACTTCCGGTAAAAAGTATCGCATCATCCGGGTAATTTTCCGCTTTCGAAAGTGAGTCGATAATTGCAATCTCCGGCTCCCATCTTCTTACTTCTGGCCGATCCCGGAAAGTCTTTACCGGAGCAGAGCACCCGATCAGAAAAAGAATCAACAGGAAACATAAATACAGCTTTTTCATTATGTTTTTTATAACAAGGTATATACAAATTTACGAGATATGCCCTGAATAATAAGTCAGGCATACAAACATCAACCGGCTGTTTTGAAGAAATAATCTTAAAAACCATAAATTTGACGGATAATTATGTCAATCCGGAGATTATTAAATATTGTTCCTGCTGTTCTGCCATTATTTCTACCGGTACTGATACTTATGTTTAATGGTAATCAGAATGAAACGGATCGTCAGGATTCAAACAATCGTGTTACTGACTCTAAAACTGAAACCGGTAATTCCATTCTGTTGCCTTTTAAAAATGCCGGAAGACTGCTTATTACAGATGCCGTCATTGACGGAGTGACCGGGAATCTTGTATTCGATTCAGGGGCTTCCGAAATTGTGTTAAACCGCACTTATTTCAGGAATCATATCCGAACCGGAACAGCAGGACAGAAAGGTATAACAGGTAATGTGGGGGATGTCGAAAAAGTGCATCTGGGAGTAATAAATCTTCCGGGTCTGGAACTCAAAGGAATTGATGCTTCGCTTACCGATCTCAGCCACATAGAGAACAGGAGGGGGGTTAAGATAACCGGACTTTTTGGATTTGAATTGCTGAAGGGTTACGAAGTAACCATTGACGCAGTCAATAACCTGATGGAGCTTAATCCTGAAGGTTCTGTTTCGCGGGAAGAGAAAAGAGGTAAACCGGATGTAATATTGAAAGCTGAGATAAGGAAAAATATCATATTTATGCGTGGTGAGATAGCAGGCTCCTCCCTTCTTTTCTGCCTTGACACCGGTGCTGAAATGAGTGTCATTTCGAGTCATTGCCCTAAGCAGGTGTTCAGGACTTTCACCGTAAACCAAAAGGTAACACTGAAGGGTGCCGGACTAAACACTACTCAGGTAATGCACGGAAAACTTGATGAAATACGTTTCGGCTCACGCTCACTTAGGAATTTTGAAGCAATAGTGGCCGGACTCGACGACCTGAGTGAAGTCTACGGAATAAAAACGGACGGAATGCTGGGTTATAACTTCCTTCGGGAAACGGTAATCAGTATTAACTTTGCCAGCGGGCAGGTAAGCCTGTGGTTTAATAAAAACCAGCAATGAGACTCTGTATAAAATATGCTTCTGTAATTTTAGTCACTGCAGTGCTTATTTCCTGCGGCAGGGGGAGAATTAACAGGATTGCAAGGGTGGATGAGGGTATGATAATCGTCAGGATTGATAACAGGTGGAACGATTCGGTGAAAAAAGAATTCATGCTTAGATTCGGGCTGGATTCAATTCTTTTCAGGGCAGCAGATGAAGGCCTGAGTACTGTCGAAACCGATAACAGAAAGTGGGAACTGAAAAGAATAGACCAGTATATTACAGAAGCAACAGCAGTCATCTCTGACGAATTGGGAGCAGACAGAAGGGATGTCCTTATGTTTGATGAACCTTCAGATACTCTGCTTTATGCTGACATCAGGACACAGGATGTTTTTGGTGTCAATAATCTGAAAAACAGAGAAACTGTTGCATTCGGGGAAGACACTGCATTGTTTTTCCTCGAAAATCACCTGGAGGCTTCGTCTGTATTCATTGCGGGTACTTTCAATAACTGGAACTCAATGCTAAATTCCCTTACCAAAACTGATTCAGGCTGGATGGTGAAATTAAAACTACTGCCTGGCAAATATTTATATAAATATATCGTCGACGGAAGGTGGATTATTGACCCGGGAAATAATCTCAGAAAACGCGACAGGGATATTGGCAATGCATCTGTTATTTATGTTCCGGACTATACTTTTGAGCTTAATTCAAAGCCGGATGCAAAGGAGGTTGTGGTTACCGGAAACTTTATTCAATGGAACAGGAGAGGAATACCGATGCTTAAAGAAAACGGCAGATGGTATCTTCCCGTTTATCTGCGTGACGGAACCTATGCATATAAGTTCATTGCTGACGGCACATGGATGCCTGACCCAGCCAACCCCGATGTCAGGCAGGATAGTAACGGTAACCTGAACTCGTTTATAGGTATCGGCAATGCAGTTACTTTCACCCTCAATGGATATACAGGAGCTGAACAGGTAATTCTGACCGGCACTTTTAACAACTGGGACCGGAATGAACTCTTAATGAATAAAACAACCACAGGATGGAGCCTGAGGTATCATATTTCTCCCGGAATGTATGAATATAAATTCATCGCCGACGGATACTGGCTCACAGACCCTGAAAATCCCTTTACTGCCGGAAGCGGCAGCTTCACCAATTCAGTTATCGCTGTAATGCCAAATCACCGATTCGAGCTGAAGGGTCATGAAAATGCACGTGAAGTGATTGTTACAGGTACCTTTACAGGTTGGGATCCAGGGAAATACAGAATGGTCAGGAAGGGAGAATTATGGATTTTCCATGCATACCTGAAGCCGGGAAAATACCTGTATAAATATATTGTGGATGGTGAGTGGATTCTGGACCCCGCCAACAGCATCTGGGAGGAAAACGAGTGGGGGACAGGAAATTCGGTTATATGGATAGAAAACTAGAATGAAAAGGCCGGGTATCTTGAAAATAAAAAGCATACATGCGGTTCTGATTTACCGGTTCATGCTACTGATGCTCATGCTTACTCTTTCCCGCATCGGGTTTTATGCTTTCAACCATTCTATGTTCCCCGATATGAATTTTACCGAACTGATAAAAGCTCTCAGGGGAGGAATTGTATTTGACCTTTCGGCTTCGGTATATTATGGTATGCTTTTTATCCTGCTCCATAGCCTGCCTTTCGACATCAGATATAACCGTATTTATGAGGCTGCCTCTAGATGGATATTTTTCATAACCGGTTTTATCATGCTTGCAATGAACGGCTGCGATTATGTTTATTACAGGTTCCTTGGGAAAAGAGTCACAGCAGACGTATTTTGCACATTCAGCAATGAATCAAACCTGGTTAAATTGTTTTTCCGTTTCATGGCCGATTACTGGTATGTGACCCTGTTTACAATTTTTCTTATTGCACTTTTTGTCTGGCTCGGAAATAAGGTGCGACCAGTAAAGCCCCGACCTGCCGGCAAACTGGTTTATCATTCTGTTAATTTATTAACACTGCCGGTAATTATCTTTCTTGTTGTCGGAGCAGCAAGGGGAGGGTATAAACATTCAACACGCCCCATAACAATCAGCAACGCGGCACGATATGTTTCAAACCCTCAGAATGTGGGAGTGGTTCTTAATACTCCCTTCAGCATTCTGAGAACATGGGGGAAGAAGGAACTTATCCGTTATGAGTTTTTTAAGGAAGAGGATCTCAGAAGGATTTATGACCCTCACTATAAACCCTCACCTGCAGGCGAATTCCGTAAGCTGAATGTGGTAATACTTATTCTGGAAAGTTTCGGCAGGGAATACATTGGTTTTTATAACAGGGATAAATCTTCTGATGAATACAAAGGATATACACCTTTTCTGGATTCTCTGTTGTCGGAAAGCCTCACATTCGATGTAAGTCTGGCCAACGGTAACAAGTCGATCGATGCCATGCCCTCCATAATTGCTTCCCTGCCCTCGCTTCAGACGCCATACATAATCTCTCATTATGCCAACAATACAATAAACGGGCTTCCATCACTTCTGAAGAAGAAAGGTTATTATACCGCTTTCTTCCACGGGGCACCTAACGGCTCGATGGGATTTGATGCCTTTGCCCGAATGGCCGGGTTTGATGATTATTTCGGGAAGAACGAGTATCCTGACGGTAAAAAGGATTTTGACGGCATGTGGGGACTATGGGATGAACCTTTTCTGCAGTTCTTTGCAGAGAGACTGAACCGGTTCAGGCAACCTTTCCTTGCCACAGTATTCACAATTTCATCGCATCATCCTTTCGAGGTCCCGGCAAAATACAAAGGTAAATTCCATGAAGGCCCGGCTCCTATCTGCAAAACAATCGGTTACAGTGATTACGCCCTAAGACGCTTTTTTGATGCGGTGAAAGACAAACCCTGGTTCGACAGCACTCTTTTTGTTATTACTGCCGATCATACAAATGAAATCATTTCAAAAGAATATCATAATACCCTTGGCCATTTCAGCGTTCCCGTTGCCTTTTTCATGAACAGGAGCCCCCTCAGGGGAACAAAAGAGCGTATTGCGCAGCAGATAGATATTATGCCTTCCGTACTTGGTTTTCTGAACTTCGACCAGGAATTTATCGCGTTTGGAAATAATCTCTTTGACAACAGTTCTGATTCCTTTGCCTTTAATACCATCGGAAGCAATTATTATTTGTTTATGGACAACCATCTTCTTGAAATGATAGATAACAGAAGTACAAGGCTTATTAATTACAAGGCTGACAGGTATTTCGAAAATAACCTGGTTGAAGAGCTTCCGGAACTAAGGCAAAGGATGGAAGAAAAGCTCCGGGCCGTGATACAGACATATAACAGGAGGCTTCTCGACAATGATCTGGTTGTGAAATAATAACCCAACTGAAAGAACAGGAATAAATCAGAAAAAAAATGTCTCTGGAGTGTGATTAAATAAGGATTATAATTCCTACTTTTATTTGCCAATAAAGAAACCAATAAAATCTATTATAAATGGTACGACGTCGTGATTTCATGAAACTCGCTGGTGCAGGCGCAATGTATTCAGGACTTGCACCTGTCTTTGGAAGGGAGACCGGTAGTTCCTTCCCGTTATCGCAGGAGGAAAAGAAAAAAGATCTGTTTGGTATAGGCATCGCCGGGTACACATTTGCCCGTGTTCCCATCGAAAAGGCCATTGAAATTATGAAAAGGATCAATGTTCTTAACCTTTCCCTGAAAGATGTGTATCTGCCCATGAACAGCAATGAGGCCACCATTAAATCGGTAATTGAAAGATTCAGGGCAGAGGGCATAACTGTTTACACCGTAGGAGTTATCTATATGAAAAGCGAGCAGGCGGTTGACCAGGCCTTTGAATATACGAGGATGGCAGGGCTTAAAATGATGATAGGTGCCCCCAATTATGAACTTCTGCCTTATGTTGAGAAAAAGGTTAAGGAATATGATATAAGAATTGCAATTCATAACCACGGACCCGACAATACTCTGTTTCCGAACGCCACAGATATCTGGAATAATATTAAAGACAGAGACCAGCGTTTGGGTATCTGCCTCGATATAGGTCATACAACTCGCGACGGTGCGGATCCGTCGGTCGATGCCGAGCGATACCGGAGCAGGCTGTTTGATATTCACATTAAGGATGTAACGGCTGCCGCCAAAGAAGGCAAAACAATTGAAATGGGCAGGGGTATAATTGATATTCCCCGTTTTATAGCCACTCTGAGAAAGATAAAATACAGCGGTATGTGCAGCCTTGAGTTTGAGAAGGATATGAACGATCCGCTGGCAGGAATTGCAGAATCGATTGGTTATTTTAAAGGAGTGGCTGCAGTGTAGCAGAGGTCGCTGCTAATAAGTCAGGGAAGCCTTTTTATACTGTTTTTTATTATTGAAATACTATTTTATTTGGCATAAAAGAAAAATCAATTATTTTTGCATCGCTTTTAAGCAGGGTGCGGTAGTTCAGTTTGGTTAGAATACCGGCCTGTCACGCCGGGGGTCGCGGGTTCGAGTCCCGTCCGCACCGCAGGAGATACAAAACCCGATGAGAGATCGTCGGGTTTTTGTTTTTGGGTATTTTACAGGCAGGTAACATGATTAGGAGCATGGTTTTTTGCAATTCACCGGGCAGAAATGAAAACAGCGGTTTTTTAAACTGGTTTGTCGCGGGCCACTGACCTTACGCCGGAGGCGTAAGTCAGGGTGCTGACCGTAAGGGTCAGCATTCGAGTCCCGTCCGCACCGCAGGAGATACAAAACCCGATGAGAGATCATCGGGTTTTTGTTTTAGGGTATGTTGAAGGCAGGCAACATGAAAGTAACAAAAATAAACCTTTGCTCCGGTAGCGTCTGTTAAACTGCTCTGAAAGAGCATAATATGAGTAACTTCCGGTGAAGCCGGGAGCAGGAAGCCGCTATGTGCAGCACTGAAGGTGCTGAACATAATCTTAAAACCAACATAAGTTGCACAGGAGCCTCCTGATGTGTATCTGATCCGGTTGCGCCGGGTACGGAAGTTTCGTTTACTATTGAGTCTTCCTTCCCTTAGCCTCTGTGTGTGGTTGCCCCCGGCTACAGACAGGCCGCTCCTTTAAACCGTGGCAGAATGTATTAACCGGGAAAAGCTCCGTAGGAGCGATAAGTTTGTAGATCAGGCTTTAACTTTGCCGGGCTTGCTCCTTTCAAAACTATGTTTTACAAGAGGCTCGGTTCTCCGGGTGAATCAAAAGAAAGCAACATAACTAAAAAAGAAAGGATGTCCTTCTGAGACACCCTCGTTTGCAGCATAATTAAAAGTAAAATAATCGTCTTTTGCCTATAAAATGGTCTCTTAATAAAAACTTTGTGAACCTTTGATTGAACCTTAGTGTTAATATGATGTAAGTACAGAAATGCAAAATATCAGGGAAAATTTTTTGAAAATAAAAATGATAAGATTAAGCAGGTATTCAGGTTTATCGGTTCTTGAAACGGAGCAGCTTGTTAATGCGTCACTTGAAGAAGTGTGGAATTTCTTCTCATCGCCGCAGAACCTTGGTTTGATAACTCCGACTGAAATGAAATTCATTATAACCGGAACCGATCATGATAAAAAATCCTATGCCGGACAGATAATTTCATATTCCCTGAATCCTTTCAATTGGTTAAAGGTCAACTGGGTAACGGAAATAACACACCTGACAGAGCTCCATTCATTCACCGACGAGCAGAGGTTCGGCCCCTATAAATTCTGGCATCACCGGCATCAGTTTACCAGTGACGGGAACAGGACCATTATGAAAGATATTGTTACCTTTAAATTTCCTTTTGGCATTATTGGCAGATACCTGGGCAGACTCATCATTGAACCGAGGGTCCTTGAAATCTTCAGGTACAGGTCTGAAAAAATTAATGAGATATTCAGGTAAATAATTATGAGGTTATTAAATAAATTATTCCATCCGGAAGTTTTTCAGGGATCTTTGAAAAAGAAGCGATATTTCGAAGGATGGTATTTCAAGCATGTCTCAGAGTCCGGAGATAAGGCGTTTGCAGTCATTCCCGGCGTTTCATTGTCGGAGGACAGTCATTCATTCATACAATTTATCGATGGTACAACCGGTAAAACAGGCTATTTCACTTATCCGTTAAATGAATTCGATTACGACCGGACGAGGCTCGATATAAAAATAGGAAAATCGCGATTCAGACACGACACTATTGAGATTGATCTTGAAAATGAGGAATTTAAGATAGAAGGTCACATTAAATATTCGGACATTATCAGACTTCCCCGAACCATACTTTCCCCCGGCATAATGGGGTGGTATTCATTTGTTCCGACAATGGAGTGCAACCATGGTGTTGTATCGGTCGATCATAAACTGTCGGGGTGGCTTAGGGTTAACGGCAAAGAAAGCCATTATGACAACGGAAGAGGGTATATTGAAAAAGACTGGGGCATATCATTTCCGGAATCGTGGATATGGATGCAATGCAATAATTTCGATACGGAGAATGTTTCGGTAATGATCTCTGTGGCAAAGATTCCCTGGAGAAGGAGCTTCTTTATCGGTTTCATCTCATTCATTTCGATTAACGGTGCCCTGAGGATTTTTGCTAATTATAACGGGGCAAAGATAGTATCGCTTAAGAGGGACGGCAATATCAGCGAAGTGGTAATAAAAAAGGGAGATTTGCTCTTCACATCAAGAATCACCGGCAGAGGTACCGGATTCCTGAAGGCACCTGAGGAAGGATCTATGAGAAATGTTATCAGGGAAAGCATTAATTCAGATGTCTTTACAGAACTGAGGGAAAAAGATAAGATAGTTTTCTCAGGAAATGGTATAAGGGCAGGATTTGAGGAAACGGATAAGATTTTTACTTATTTCACTTAACAATATCGTTGAAATTGTCAGGAGATCCCGGTTCTGACAGAGAAACCTTTAGCAACAGTTTAGCCGCCTATATTTTCGGCTTCGGATGAATGTACAGCACGTCCTCCTTCATCTGAACTTTCTTTTGCCTCTCCTTGCAGCGTGAGATATAAACTCCCGCAAAAATAAAAACCACAAGGAAAACAAGAACCTTGAACGGGAAGCTCCTTATGAGCTCAAGAATAAACCAGTCTTTCTTCATATGCCGGAAATTTTAACCGGTTTTTCTATTGACCAGCCTTAATGCGAAATGGTTGCCCGGCTGACTTAACCTTTACACAACCAGATAGTTCAAATATACAAAAAAGTATCAAAATAAAAAACAGCCGCCGGTATTTCAGGGAAGCGGCCGGGGCACGGAGGTGAAAAAAGAAAAGTTGACCCTGCCGTATTTCCTTTGTTCCGAGAAGCAATGATGACCATTAAATGAATACCCGGCAGGATGCTCCAGTATCAGCTTCCCGTCATCCTTCAGGATACCCGCGCCAAGTATCAAATCCGGAATCTCACCGAGCCATGGCAGGTCGTACGGCGGATCTGCAAATACAATATCGTATCTATGCCTGCAGGTTTTCAGAAAATCTCTTGCATCAATATGCATTGCCTTGATATTGTTTATCTTAAGCTCACCGGCAATCTTCCTGATAAACCCGATATTCCTCCTGTCAATATCAACCTGATGCACTAATTCCGCCCCCCTCGATACAAATTCAATTCCAATGCTCCCTGTACCCGCAAAGAGATCAAGCACCTCGAGACCCTCAAAAACCAGCCTGTTGGTAAGTATGTTGAAAAGACTCTCCCTTGCAAAGTCGGTTGTAGGCCTGGCTCTGAAACCAGAAGGCGGATTAATCTGCCTTCCCCTGTATTTCCCTCCTATGATTCGCAATTTACAGCAGTGAAAAGTGACAGATACCTGTGCAGCTCTGTATCGTTAAAAACATAACTGAAAGAGAAATTACCTGCAGGTGCAGCAAACCGGATACTTTTTATATAGAGCGTTAGCAGCGAAGTAAGTTCATCAAACCGTTCAGTGCTTCCGCTTAGGTGAACAGACTGGATTTCACCGGCACCGGAAAACCTGATTACATTCAGGATGTAATAAACTATATCCGTGATATTCCTGTACGGAAAAGAATTCAGATACCTCAGGGAATAGTCGTTGAAAAGAGCCATACAGAAGTAATCGTTTTCAATATTCACATGTAGGTAGGGGCCGGATAATTTCCTCATTTCCTTGTCCATAAAACAGAAAAGAGGCTTTATCTGGTGGTAAAACAGGGCGGAGGGATAATGACTCTTAAGATTTTCATAAAGCGGGGCAGATATTCCGTACAATAGTACCGAATCTGCTTCCTGAATCATGTTGTTAAGTATACTGTGGTTCTCAACATTGCCGTGGTTAAGCTTAAAATACAAATCCTTCTTCCCCGGATCATACAGAGATGCCGGGACCATGGTGAACAATCCTGTTGCCGATAGAATGAACGTTTTCCTGTATTTTTTCAGCAGGAAATCATCCTTTTCAATGATTTCTCTTACTTCATCGGGACTGAACCTGATCTTTTCGTCGGGTGTATATGACCTCAGAAAAATATATTTGTTCCTTACCGCATCAAGAATAGTGAATGTAAGTTCTTCATATCCGGCCTGAAATACCAGAACATAATCTGATGTCGAATTTATGTCAAGAGTTTCGTCAAATATATCGGTAAGAGGCATAAATTTTTTTTAATACAGGGGTTTCAGTACCGGCATCCCGATCTCATTTCTGTTTTACTCTGATTACAAATATAAATCAAAGATTGATTATGTTTACATTCTTTAAGCTGCCTTCGGGATAAATGCGTGAAACATTGATATACAATCAACTGGTTCGTCATCTGGATAATGTACCGACTGCCGACCAGGATTCGGCTCTGAAGAAAATAGCCTCTTTCCTAAGCCTCACAGAGGGTGATGTCATCTTTTTGCTGACCGGTTATGCTGGTACGGGAAAGACAACCCTTATAAGCTCAGTTGTAAAAACCCTTGGACTGCTGAGGCGTAAAACGGTTCTTATGGCCCCTACGGGCAGGGCAGCCAAGGTTCTTACATCAGTTACCGGCCACCAGGCCAACACAATCCATAAAAAGATTTACAGGCAGAAAACCTCAAAAGACCCGTTCGGCAGATTTGTACTCGACCGTAACCTTGCCAGGGATACCATTTTTATTGTTGACGAAGCTTCGATGGTTTCAAATAATCCGGGAGACACTTCTCTTTTTGGAAGCGGCCGCCTGCTTGAAGATCTGATCGAATATGTCTACTCAGGTCAAAACTGCCGGCTCATGCTAGTCGGCGATACCGCCCAGCTTCCGCCGGTAGGTTCAGCTGTCAGCCCTGCACTGGATTCTGAAGTGATAAAAAATTTCAATTTCGGGGTTGAATCTGCCGAACTAAGAGAGGTTCTGAGGCAGAGTCTCTCATCGGGAATACTGGTCAATGCAACCCGGGTGAGAGAACAGATTATGTCAGGGGACCTCTCGCGGCCTTCCCTCGATTGCGGCGGGTTTGACGACATCGTCAGGCTGCAGGGAAATGACCTTCTTGAGGAACTGGCCGTAGCTTATGACAGGTGTGGACCGGATGGTACAATTATAGTTGTTAATTCAAACAAACAGGCCAACAGGTATAACCAGGGCATAAGGAGCAGGATTTTCTTCAGGGAAGAAGAGATTGGCCCCGGTGATATGGTAATGGTGGTAAAAAACAATTATTCTCTTGCCGACGAGGAAGACCCATACCGGTTTATCGCAAACGGCGATATTGCCGAAGTGCTTAAAGTGAGAAAGTACGAGGAGCGTTATGGATTCAGGTTTGCAGTAATGGAACTAAGGTTTCCCGACTATGAAATGGAGGTCGAAACGCTTGTGATGCTCGATGTTCTGCATCTCGATTCCCCTGCTCTGCCTGCTGAGAAGAGTACGGAACTGTTTAACGCCCTGCTGGAAGAATACGGCAGTATCAGGATTAAAAGAAAAAGATACGAAGCTATACGCGAAGACCCATATTTCAATGCCCTTCAGATCAAATTCGCATATGCAGTAACTTGTCATAAGGCACAGGGCGGTCAGTGGGAGAGGGTTTTTATAGACCAGGGGATGTTTAACCGTGCCGAAGTATCAATCGATTACCTCAGGTGGTTTTATACCGCACTGACAAGGGCGACTGGAAAGGTTTACCTGGTAAATTTCAGTGATGACTTTTTTATTCCCCGATAATCTTTACGAGGACCCTTTTTCGTCTTTTACCGTCGAACTCGCCATAGAAGATCTGTTCCCATGGGCCGAAATCGAGCCTGCCGCCGGTCACCGCAACAACAACCTCGCGGCCCATTACCTGACGCTTCAGGTGTGCGTCGGCGTTGTCTTCATAACCGTTATGCATATACTGGTTGTGAGGTTTTTCCGGAGCCAGCTTTTCAAGCCATACTTCAAAATCATGATGCAGTCCGCTCTCATCATCATTGATAAAGACACTTGCTGTGATGTGCATGGCATTGACAAGGCATAATCCTTCCTTAATACCGCTTTCTGCAAGGCATTTCTCCACCTGCGGGGTGATATTTATAAATGCCCTTCTGGAAGGGGCTTCAAACCAGAGCTCTTTCCTGTACGATTTCATTGTCAACTCAGTTTAAGGTCATTAATTATTCCGTTAATCCTTTCATTGAGCAGTTTTTCTGTTTCGGAGAACGCCGAAGGAGAGTCAAGTCTTGTGCTGACGCTGAAATAAAACTTGATTTTTGGTTCCGTTCCGGAGGGTCTTACGGAGATCTTTGAACCATCTTCGAGGAAGAACTGAAGCACATCCGATTTTACCAGATCTATTTTTGAACCTGCACCTGTAAGCAGATCCTTCGACACCAGTGTTTCATAGTCATCAATTCTGACCACCCTGCTGTTGTTGATTTTTTCCGGGGGATTGTTCCTGTATACTTTCATCATTGCTTTTATTTCATCGGCTCCCTCTTTTCCCTTTCGCACGATATTTACCAGCCTCTCATGGTAAAATCCGAATTTCATATAAATTTCAGTCAGCATGTCAAAAAGCGACATTCCCCGGGTTTTTGCCCAGGCCGCGGCTTCGGCAGTAAGTGCGCATGAACCGACTGCATCCTTATCCCTGACATAATCACCGGGCAGATAACCGTAACTCTCTTCGCCGCCTCCTATATATTTCTTTTTACCTTCCAGTTTTCTGATAAGTTCGGCGAAGTATTTAAACCCGGTAAGAACGTTATAGCATTCCACTTTGAATCCTTCGGCGATTCTGTCGAGCAGATCGGATGTGACAATGGTTTTTATAACATATTCATTTCCCTTCAGCAATCCTTTAGCGCTGTACTGGGAAAGGGTGTAATACATCAGCAGGGCACACGTCTGGTTTCCGTTGAGAAGTCGGAACTCATTATCCGGCAGTTTTACGGCAAGGCCCAGCCTGTCAGCATCCGGGTCGGTGGCCATAACAAGTTCAGCACCGGCCTTCCGGGCAGCTTCAATAGCCATCCTGAGAGCCCCTGCCTCCTCGGGATTTGGTGACTTTACGGTGGGAAAGTTTCCGTCAATAACATCCTGATCCGGTACATTGATTATATTGGTAAAACCGAAAAGCCGAAGTGCTTCGGGAATAAGCATTATGCCTGTACCATGGATGGGTGTATAGACAATGCCCATGTCGTTGTGTTTATCAATGGCATCCTTGTTGATTCTCATTTTAAGCACTTCTTCAAGAAACAATTTATCGGTCTCTTTCCCGATTATTCTGATAAGGCTCCTGTCACCGCCGAATCTTATCTCTTTTACCGATTTGATGTTTCTGACTTCATCTATAATTCCCTTATCATGCGGCGGAACAACCTGTCCGCCATCATCCCAGTATGCTTTATAGCCATTGTATTCGGGCGGATTATGGGAGGCAGTAATTACCACACCACTCTGGCATCTGAAGTGTCTGATGGCAAAAGAGAGTTCGGGGGTGGGTCTTAGTGATTCGAACAGGTAAACGGTAAATCCGTTTGCGGCAAAAATGTCAGCCGTTGTTTCGGCGAAATATCTGCTGTTGTTTCGGCAGTCGTGAGCTATTGCCACTTTGATATCTTTTCCCGGGAAATTCCTGATCAGATAATTTGAGAGTCCCTGCGTTGCCATACCAAGCGTATAAATGTTCATCCTGTTGGTTCCGGCGCCCATGATGCCGCGAAGCCCTCCGGTACCGAACTCAAGGTCCTGGTAAAAGGCATCGATAAGTCTGTTCTCGTCACCTTCAAGCAAAGCCTTCACTTCTTTCCTCGTTTCTTCATTGAATTCATCACTAAGCCAACCTGCGGCTTTTTTCCTTATTTCTTCAATGTTTATCATGGCGGTATAAATTTTCAGATTAGTTTATTTCTTTTCATCAGCCTGATGCACTTTGCAAGACTCTCTTCCCATGAAGGCATAATAATGCCGTAATTGTCGGTGATTTTCTTCGTATCGAGAACGGAAAAGGATGGCCTGACTGCTGCGGAAGGATAGAGAGTTGATTCAACCGGGGCGATACTGCACTCAATGCCGGCAAGACGGACAATTGACCCGGCAAACTCAAACCAGCTGCATGATCCTTTGTTCGAATAGTGATAAATGCCTCCGTTGAACGCTTTATCCTGTCTGTCGACCGATGAAATAATCGTCATAAGCGCTGAAGCCAGGTCGGCAGCCCAGGTAGGTGAACCAATCTGATCGGTTACTACCTTCAGCGATCCTTCTTCTTTTGCCTTTCTGATAATTGTTTTAACAAAGTTGCTGCCTGTATCGGAATAGAGCCATGACGTTCGTATGACCATACTCCATGGATGCTTCATTGCATATTTCTCGCCCTCAAGTTTTGATTCACCGTAACGCGATAGCGGGGCAGGTTTATCAGATTCGGTATAGGGGGCGCTCTTTTTGCCGTCGAACACGTAATCGGTGGAGAAATGAATGAGCCTGCACAGAGAGTCACCCATTGCTTCAGTAATGTTTCTGACACCCAGGCTATTGACGTTGAATGCTTTTTCAGCCTCACTCTCTGCCCTGTCGACAAAATTATATGCGGCACAGTTTATAATCCATCCCGGCCGGTAAAGATCCAGATGTTTTCTGATTGACTCAGGTCTGGTTATATCCAATTCAGGATAATCGGTAAGGATAAACCTGTATCCCGGGAAATTTCCCGATAATCTTTTAAGCTCTCTTCCAAGCTGGCCGTTCGCTCCGGTAACAAGAATTACAGACATATTTTTTTGCATTCAGAAATTTATTTCGGCATTTCTGAGATAAGGGTGCTTCAGGTCCTTTTCACTTATTATAGCCTCCCCGATGTTGATTTTCCAGTCTATACCGATGGTCGGATCAGTGGCAAGAATGCCTCTTTCAGATGCAGGCCTGTAAAAATTGTCGCATTTGTACTGCACTATTGCTGTTTCGCTCAGTACAGAAAACCCATGGGCGAAACCTCTTGGGATGAAGAGAAGCTTCATTGATTCAGCATCCAGTTCGGTTCCGAACCATTTTCCGAATGTTCCGGAATTCCTCCTCAGGTCGACGGCCACGTCAAAAATCCTGCCTTTGGTCACTCTGATAAGCTTGGCCTGTTCGAAAGGCCTCATCTGGTAGTGGAGTCCCCTTATTACGCCCTTTACCGACTTTGATTCATTATCCTGCACGGGATTAAATAAAATTCCTGCCTTTTTAAAAACTTCCTGGTTAAAGGTTTCGGTAAAATATCCTCTGGCATCAGAGAAAACAGCAGGTTCTATAATAATCAATCCGGCAAACCCGGTCAGTTTGAACTGCATTGGTATTATTTATTTTAAGTCTCCAAGAACATTTATTTCTTCGCTGGCAATTTTTCTCAGGTAATCGCCATACTGGCTGTTTGCGTATTTTGCTGCAAGCTCTTCAAGGTGATCTCTTGTAATGAAACCTCTCATATAGGCAATCTCTTCTATGCATGAAGCTTTTAGTCCCTGGCGCTGTTCAAGTGTTGCGATGAAATTTGATGCCTGCAGAAGGCTCTCATGTGTTCCTGTGTCAAGCCAGGCCATGCCTCGTCCCATTAGTCTGACCTTAAGCGTTCCTTCGTTAAGATATAGCCTGTTAAGATCTGTTATTTCCAGTTCGCCTCTGGCGGACGGTTTCAGTGACTTTGCTTTTGCAACAACGGTGTTATCATAGAAGTAGAGTCCTGTAACGGCATAATTCGATTTTGGTTTTGCCGGTTTTTCTTCTATACTTACCGGTTCCCTCTTTTCATTGAATTCAACCACGCCGTAACGTTCAGGGTCGTTTACGTAGTATCCGAAGATGCAGGCTCCCTTTTTGAGTTTTGCCGTTTCAAGAAGGATGTTCCCGAAACCATGACCGTAGAAAATATTGTCCCCCAGGATCATACTTACAGTATCTGATCCGATAAAATCTTCTCCTATCAGGAAGGCCTGTGCCAGACCTCCCGGATGGGGCTGTTCGGCATAGTTAAGGACAAGGCCCAGAGTTGATCCGTCCCCGAGAAGAGATTTGAAAACCGGCAGATCACGGGGTGTGGATATTATGAGTATTTCCCTGATGCCTGCCAGCATCAGCACCGACAGAGGGTAATAAATCATTGGCTTGTCATAAACCGGAAGAATTTGTTTGCTGATTGCACTCGTAATGGGATAGAGTCTTGTTCCTGAGCCGCCTGCGAGTATAATTCCTTTCATAATAAGCCGGTATTTAAGTTCGGTTTAATGCAACAATCTCTCTTAATCTGCATGCTGCCGCTTTTATCTTCTTCCTATACCATAATAAATAAAGCCTGCATTCTTCATATCGTCGGGTTCATAAATATTCCGGGCGTCAAAAATTACCCTGCTCTTCATCGTTTCAGACAACGTTTTAAGATCAGGGATCCTGAACTCGGGCCATTCTGTAACCACAGCGAGGGCGTCGGCGCCGCGGGCAGCATCGTAGGGGTTTGCCGCGTAGTCAATGCTGTTTCCCAATATTTTTTCGGTTTCCTTCATGGCGGCAGGATCGTATGCACAGACAGATGCTTTATGATTTAATAATGTTTTAATCAGGTGGATTGAAGACGACTCGCGTATGTCGTCCGTATGAGGTTTGAATGATAGTCCCCACACTGCAATTTTTCTGCCTTCGGTATTATTGCCAAAATGTTTCTGTATTTTGCGGAAGAGAACATCTTTCTGGTATTCATTGGCAGTTTCGACAGCCTTTATCACTTTCATATCGTAGCCGTGCTCTTTGGCAGTATGGAGCAGTGCCTTAACATCTTTCGGGAAGCACGAGCCGCCGTACCCCGGTCCGGGATAAAGAAATTTACTGCCTATCCTTGAGTCGCTTCCGATGCCTTTTCTGACCTGGTTAATGTCGGCACCGAGCAGGTCGCACAGATTTGCAATTTCATTGATAAAGCTGATTCTTGTGGCGAGCATCGAATTTGCCGCGTACTTGGTCAGCTCGGCTGATGCGATGTCCATAAACAGGATTGGGTGATTATTGAGCAGAAACGGCTTGTAAAGCCGGCTCATTATCTCCGCAGCCCTGGTTGTGGATGTTCCTATTACAATCCTTTCCGGCTTGAGAAAATCTTCAACAGCTGACCCCTCCTTCAGGAACTCCGGGTTGGATGCCATGTCGAAGGGGATATCCGCTTTCCTCTTCTTCAATTCCTCTTCAATAACTTTTTTCACCCTGCCGGAGGTTCCTACCGGAACAGTGCTTTTAACAACTACAACTATGTAGGAATTAATCACTTTACCTATTTCCGAAGCTACTTTCAGGACATGTCCCAGATCGGCGCTTCCGTCTTCTCCCGGGGGAGTACCCACTGCAATAAACACCGCATCCGACCCGTCCAGGCTCTCTTCAAGGCTGGTCGTAAAGAAGAGTCTGCCTTTCTCGATGTTCCTTTTAATCATATTCTCCAGTCCGGGCTCATAAAGTGTGGCATGTCCCTGTTTAAGGCTTTCCACCTTTGCCTTATCAACATCAACACAGGTAACTGTAATTCCGGTTTCGGAAAAACAAGTGCCTGTTACCAGGCCTACGTAACCTGTACCGACAACAGCTATTTTCATCAATACTTGTCTTTAATTAACCAAATTATTGCAAAGATAACATAACAGTTTAATTACCGAAACCCGTTCTTCCGATAGGATCCAACGCTTTGTTAAACACCCTTTCCGGTATTATCTTCAACCGGAAGTTTAATGCGGATATGTGTGAAAATCTGAATGATATTTTACGCTCAATTAAAAAAATAGATTATCTTTGCACACTTGTTTTAAATTAACATAATGTCTAACTTACTAATTATTAGTTTTTTAAAATTGTTTTATGACTAAAAAGGAAGAAAAAACAGAAGGCATTGAAGGTGCCGGTATGGAAGTAAAAAATGCGAAGAGCGAAAAACAGTCGCCGGATATTGCCGGAGAGGTAAAACCGGGGTCGGTTGAAGAGACTGAAAGTGTCAAGGCAGAGGCGAAGGAACCTGCCGTTGAAGATCATGCAGCACAGGAAACAAAAAAATCCGGCGCTGAGAAAAAAGTAACTGCCAGGAAGGGCAGGAAAAGTACAGGCGAAAAAGGGGAAAAAGAGACAGATGCTGAGGCTGAAACCATTTCAAATGCAGAGCCTGCAGTAAAAACTGAGGAGTTTAACTGGGATGATTTTGAAGCTGAAGAAAAACGTACATCTCCGAAATTTGCCGAATATGAAGCTATTTACGACAAAACCCTTTCAACCATTGCCGTCGACCAGGTGGTAAAAGGAACGGTAATCCAGATGACCAACCGTGAGGTTGTTATTAATATTGGCTATAAATCGGAAGGGGTTGTCAGCCTTAACGAATTCCGCTATAATCCTAACCTGAAGGTAGGGGATGTGGTTGAGGTGTATGTTGAAAGCCAGGAAGACAAGAAGGGACAGCTGGTCCTGTCGCATAAAAAGGCCAGGGCTCTCTATTCATGGGAGAGGGTTAATGCTGCCCTTGAAAATGATGAAATTATTACAGGATATATAAAATGCCGCACGAAAGGCGGAATGATTGTCGATGTTTTCGGAATCGAAGCTTTCCTCCCCGGATCACAAATCGACGTTAAACCTATACGCGATTATGACGTATTTGTAGGTAAGACCATGGAATTCAAGGTTGTGAAAATAAATCAGGAATTCAAAAACGTGGTGGTATCCCATAAGGCACTTATTGAGGCCGAACTTGAACAGCAGAAGAAGGAAATCATTGCCCGTCTCGAAAAAGGCCAGGTACTCGAAGGTATCGTGAAAAATATTACTTCCTACGGAGTATTTATGGACCTTGGCGGCGTTGACGGACTTATTCATATTACCGATCTTTCATGGGGAAGGATTAATCACCCTGAAGAAATTGTGCAGCTCGACCAGAAACTCAATGTCGTCATTCTCGATTTTGATGATGAGAAAAAGAGAATAGCTCTGGGTCTGAAACAGCTTACGCCACACCCATGGGATTCACTCAATTCCGACCTGAAAGTGGGCGACAAGGTAAAAGGAAAAGTTGTCGTTCTTGCCGATTACGGCGCTTTCGTGGAAATAGCACCCGGAGTTGAGGGTCTTATCCATGTATCCGAGATGTCATGGTCGCAGCACCTGCGCAGCGCCCAGGAATTCCTGAAAGTAGGAGAGGAAGTGGAAGCTGTAATTCTTACTCTCGACAGGGAGGAAAGAAAGATGTCGCTCGGAATGAAACAGCTTAAACCGGACCCATGGGAGAAAATTGAAGAAAAATATGCTGTTGGTACCCGCCATACGGCAAAAGTCAGAAACTTTACCAATTTCGGCGTGTTTGTTGAAATTGAGGAAGGCGTTGACGGATTAATTCATATTTCAGACCTGTCGTGGACAAGGAAGATAAAACACCCTGCCGAGTTTACGGCGATTGATGCGGAGATAGAGGTTGTCGTTCTGGAAATTGATAAGGAAAACAGAAGGCTGAGCCTTGGCCATAAGCAGCTGGAAGAAAATCCATGGGATGTATTCGAAACTATCTTCACACCCGATTCAGTTCACGAAGGTACAATTATCGAAGTTTTTGAAAAAGGCGCCATAATTTCCCTGCCGTACGGCGTGGAAGGATTTGCAACTCCCAAAAACCTTGTTAAGGAGGACGGATCTATGGCCAAAGCCGATGAAAAACTTATGTTCAAAGTCATTGAGTTCAACAAGTCGGCCAAAAAGATTATCGTATCTCACAGCCGTGTATTCGAGGAAGAAAAGAAACCTGCTGAAACTGCGGCCAAAAAGTCTGCTGCGGAATCCAGAAAGAAAGCAGAAAAGAAATCAAGAAGCGGAATGGAAAAAACGACTCTGGGTGATATCACCGATCTGGCGGCCATAAAGGAAGAAATGGAAGAAAAACAGAAAAAAAGTTCCAAGAAATAGAAAAAAGCTTTAAATTTAAGCTTTAAAATTCTGCCTATGGATTTCAATATTGAAAGCCGCAACAAAGGTACATTAATACAGGTTCAGACGGAAAAGCTTGATACTCACATAGCTCCGGCTCTGAAATCTGAACTGGTACTGGTGTCAGGAAAAGGAGAAAAGAATATTATCCTTGACCTTGGTAAATGCACGTACTGTGATTCCTCCGGTCTGAGTGCTATACTTGTGGCAAACAGGTTATGCAAAAACGCTGGTGGTACTTTCGTTCTTTGCGGCCTTAACGAGGCTGTTGAACGGCTTATTACCATCTCTCAGCTCGACACTGTGCTTACAATTACCGGAACAGTGGATGAAGCTGAAAAAATGATATCATAAGTGCCGGACTCTCAGGAAAGAGATGAAACTTACCATCCTGGGTAGCAGTTCTGCATTACCGACATCTGCAAGAAATCCTTCCGCTCATGTGCTTAATGTACATGAGCGGTTGTTTTTAATAGATTGCGGGGAAGGAACACAGATGCAGATGAGAAGATTCAGAATCAGGTTTGGAAAAATAAATCATATTTTCATAAGCCATATTCACGGTGACCATGTATTCGGCCTCTATGGGCTGATATCAACATTCAGCCTTATGGGCCGGCAGATACCTCTCCATATATATGCACCGGCAAATTATGAAAAGATGTTTATTTCACACCTGAACGATTTCGATATTTATCCTGAATTCGATATTGTCTTCCAGCCCCTTGAAGGAAAAAAAATTCAGACCGTTCTTGAAGATAAACACCTTACCGTTAAAGCTTTCCCGCTCAGGCACCGTATACCATCTTTTGGCTTCCTGTTCCGGGAAAAGGAAGAGTTGCGCAAAATAGTCAGGGAAATGATCGTTAAACATAATATCCCTGTCTCAAAAATTCCGGGTATCAAGAAAGGTGAGGATTTTGTGAAGGATGACGGAACCGTAATCCGGAACGAAGACCTGACCATTCCTCCCCCAAAGCCTCGGACTTATGCTTATTGCAGTGATACCAGCTATTTCAGCCGCCTCCCTTCATACCTGAAGGAGGTGGATGTTCTCTATCACGAAGCCACATTCGGCGACGATCATGCCGGCTTAGCCCCGGTTACGGGCCATTCAACTGCCTCCGAAGCTGCCAGAGTGGCCGTCGCTGCAGGAGTAAAAACTCTCCTGATTGGCCATTTCTCTTCAAGGTATAAGGATGCAGGTGTACTGCTCGAACAGGCAAGAAAGATTTTTCCTGAAACATATATTGCCGAAGAGGGGGTATCATATAACATATAGGTATCAAAAGCTTGCCAAACTTGGTTATATTTACAGCATCTATTAAATAAGGTCACCCGTGCATGAGAAGATTCTGATCCTCGATTTTGGTTCTCAATATACGCAGTTGATAGCCAGGAAGATAAGGGAACTAAATGTTTACTGCGAAATAGTTCCTTTTAACAAGACAAAAGCTGCAGATGATAAAGTAAAGGGCGTGATACTTTCCGGAAGCCCCTACTCGGTTCGTGATTACAATGCTCCATTTCCCGACCTTAAAGATATTAAAGGGAGGATACCTTTGCTGGGAATCTGCTACGGGGCCCAGTACCTGGCCCACTCATCGGGCGGAGAGGTACTGCCTTCAGAATCAAGGGAGTACGGAAGAGCTTACTTAAATATCCATGACATTGAGGATCCGCTTTTTAAGAATGTAAAGAACGGAACACAGGTCTGGATGTCACACGGCGACACTATAGTTAATATCCCTGATAATTTTATTGTTACAGGCTCTACGTCAGATGTCCTGAACGGGGCTTTCAGAATACAGGATGAGCCGACATGGGGTATCCAGTTTCACCCGGAAGTATACCATACCGCTGAGGGAAAGACCATTCTTGGCAATTTTGTGCTGAATATATGCGGGTGCCGCGGCGAATGGACTCCCGAATCATTTATAGAATCAACTGTTAATGAGATCAGGGAAAAAACTGCCGGATCGGGAAAAATAATTCTCGGTCTCTCCGGCGGCGTCGACTCAACCGTTGCTGCCTCCCTTCTTAACAGGGCGGTTGGAAGCGACCTGATATGCATTTTTGTCGATAACGGCCTGCTGAGAAAAAATGAATTCCGTAAAGTCCTCGATTCTTACATCGGCATGGGGCTGAACGTCAGGGGTATTGATGCCTCAGACCTTTTCCTGAGCCGGCTGAAGGGTATCAGCGAACCTGAGGCAAAAAGAAAAGCCATCGGCTCGGCGTTTATTGAGGTATTTGAAGCTGAAGCCTTAAAAATACAGGGTGCCGAATGGCTTGCTCAGGGTACTATCTACCCCGATGTAATTGAATCAGTGTCAGTGAACGGCCCTTCCGCTACCATAAAATCGCACCATAATGTGGGCGGCCTTCCGGAGAAAATGAATCTTAAAGTAATTGAACCACTCAGACTTCTCTTTAAGGATGAGGTAAGAAAAGTGGGAAAAGCCCTGAATGTTCCGGAAACAATCCTTAACCGTCATCCTTTTCCGGGGCCGGGCCTTGCCATAAGAATACTGGGAGACGTAACACCCGATAAACTCTCAATTCTGAAGGAGGCTGATGATATTTTTATTGAGAACCTCCGGAAACATTCACTCTACGATCAGGTATGGCAGGCCGGAGTAATTTTGCTTCCCGTGCAAAGCGTCGGTGTAATGGGTGACGAGCGAACCTACGAAAATGCTGTCGTTCTCAGAGCAGTAACCTCAACTGACGGTATGACGGCCGACTTCGCCCATCTGCCCCACGATTTCCTGGGTCTCGTCGCAAATGAAATTATTAACAGGGTAAAAGGTATTAACCGGGTTGTCTTTGATATCAGTTCCAAACCTCCTTCAACAATTGAGTGGGAATAACGTTATAATAAAAGAAATGCCAGCTGATGGGCTGAAAAAAAATAAAAAGATGAGAAAAACTTTACGGATTGGCGTGTTCCTCCTGATTTACGGCTTAATACCCGTAACAGGAAAAGCACAGATGCTCAATGAAAACACTTTTAAAATTGCAAGGACTCTCACCCTGATAGATGCTTTCTATGTTGACACCGTTAACATGAACAGAATCACGGAACAGGCAATAGTTGAAGTGCTGAAATCACTCGACCCCCATTCTTCATATATATCGGCAAAAGACGTGAAGGAAATGAATGAGCCTCTCCTCGGAAATTTTGAAGGTATCGGGATTCAGTTTAACATACTTCACGATTCCATAGTTGTCATTGAACCTGTTAAAAACGGACCCTCCGAAAAAGTCGGACTCCTTGCCGGGGACAGGATTGTTAAAATTAATAACGAAAATGTAGCCGGTATTGGTATAACCACAACAGGTGTCAGGACAAGGTTAATGGGACCGAAAGGTTCAAAGGTGAATGTCACCATTTTCAGACCAGGGTATAAGAGCTTGTTTGAATTTATCATTACTCGTGACAAGATTCCCATAAACAGCCTTGATGCCGCATATATGCTTGATAATGAAACGGCCTACTTCAAGTTTAACAAGTTCGCTGCCACCACCGAAAAGGAGTTTATCGACGCCCTGACGTCAATGAATGTTAAAGCCATTAAAAATGTTGTCATAGACCTCAGAAGCAACCCCGGAGGTTACATGCTGGCAGCAGTAGCCCTCGCAAACCAGTTTCTTGAGGGAGAAAAACTTGTCGTCTATATGCAGGGAAGAAGGACTCCCAGAGAGGATTTTAAGTCAAACGGACGGGGCCTGCTGAGTTCAGCCAGATTAGTAGTTCTTACTAACGAAGGGTCAGCTTCGGCAAGCGAAATATTTGCCGGTGCTGTCCAGGACTGGGACCGGGGAGTGATCGTGGGAAGGAGATCTTTCGGGAAGGGACTCGTTCAGAACGGATTTACACTTAATGACGGCTCGCAGATAAGGCTCACAATTGCAAGATATTACACTCCGACAGGCAGGTCGATTCAGAGCCCATACAAGGACGGCTACGATAAATACTATGAAAACTTCAGGGAAAGGCTCAGGAACGGTGAGAGATTCAGCGCCGACAGTGTCAGGCTGCCCGATTCCCTAAGGTATTATACTCTTCTCACAAAAAGAGCCGTTTACGGCGGAGGCGGCATTATGCCAGATATATTTGTTGCCATTGATACATCATGGTATACTAACTACTACGGAGAGCTCTCACGTAAAGGATTATTCAATTCTTTCACGCTTGAATATTCTGATAAAAACAGAAAGAAAATATTGTCAGAATATAAAACCTTCGAGGATTTTAAAAACAGATTTAAGTTTTCAGAGGAAGAAATCTCTGCTTTTATCAGAATGGGAGAGGAGGCAGGCGTAAAGTTTGACAAAGACCAGTTTGAAGTCTCAAAAAACGAAATCCTGAAAATTCTGAAAGCCCTGGTGGCCAATAATTACTGGCAGACAACCGAGTATTTCAGAATAGTCAATGATGACGATTATGAAATCAAACGGGCGCTTGAACTTCTTGCCGACCCCCGTGAATACCGGAAAACGCTTGGATTGCAATAAATAATAATGCCTTAAATATTAAGGTGTAAAAAGGCTTCCATGGAGTTTATCTCAAAGACCTTCCCGGGGCTGGAGGATATTCTGGCAGACGAGCTCAGGAATACAGGGGCCCGTAATGTCACACCAGCCAGGAGAGCTGTATATTTTTCAGGCGACAAGTCGACCCTTTACAGGATTAATTACCTTTCACGATTCTCAGTATCGGTACTTAGTAAGATAGCAGGATTCTCAATCAGGGATGAAAACGACCTGTACCGGAAATCCCTCGATATCGGGTGGGATTCTTATATGTCACCTTCAGACACTATCTCCGTGTCCGCCGTGGTTGATTCAGGCATATTCAGACACTCCGGATTTGCAGGGCTGAAGCTCAAAGATGCCATTGCCGATTATTTCAGAAAGAAGAGCGGTATAAGACCCTCTGTCGACAGGGAATCACCCGACATAATTGTAAACCTTCATATCAGCGGAAGTAGTGTTACCGTTTCTCTCGACTCATCGGGAGAACCGCTTTTCAAACGGGGCTACAGGAAAGGAACGGGACCGGCACCCTTAAACGAGGTGCTCGCAGCGGCAGTTATAAGACTTTCGGGCTGGAATACGAATGACATTTTAATAGATCCCATGTGCGGCTCAGGAACCATCCTTATGGAGGCGGTGATGTATGCCTCTTCAATGCCTGCAGGGTACTTCCGGAAATCCTACGGCTTCATGCGGTGGAAAGATTATGATGAAGCGCTCTTTGCTGAAATAAGGGAGAGAAGCAATAAAGCCGTTAAAGTGCCCGAAAATATCCGGGTAAAAGGGTATGACATATCAGCCGAAGCTGTAAATACATCACGCAGAAACATTAAGGCAGCCGGGTTTGAAGAGATCATTTCGGCGGAACAGAAAGATTTCATGGAACTCCTGCCTGAGGCACCATCAGGGTATCTGATATTTAACCCGCCCTACGGTGAAAGGATGAAAAACGAAGACTTAACCCTGTTTTATGAGAGGACAGGACAGCACCTGAAATACCATTTCGGAAATTACAAGGCATGTGTCTTATCCCCCTCTGCAGGACCGGTTAAGAGAATCGGGCTCAAACCCTCGGCCAGGTACCGGCTCTACAATGGCCCGATAGAATGTCATCTGCTTGTATTTGAACTTTATGAAGGCAGTAAGAAACTGAAAAACAGAAATATCACGTAATAAATAGTGCATTTGAAGTACAATTTTTATATTTTCGTCAAATTATTTGTAATTATTTGGTTGAGGATACCGGAATTTTAGTTACTTTGGATTTTTATTATATTTGTTACCGCAAATAAATTTTTTTTCAAAAGGAAGCTTAAATGGGCTTTGATGTAGAGAGTTACCTTTCGGAGCACAGCAACGGAGATGTTATTCTTTATTATAAAGGTAACATTGATTCCGATGTTATAAACCATGTACTCGATACGGTTGAAGATAAGCTTGTCGCAGGTAACGAACATCCCAAACTCAGAAAAAAGGTCTACAACGTGCTTGTTGAAAGTCTTCAGAACCTTTATCATCATGTTGACAGGGTCCCGGGAGACTTCGAAGATCAGTCGTCGGAGAGATATGGGCTTCTACAGATAAGAAAGATAGAGGATGGATACAAAATAATTACCGGAAACTTTATCAGAAAAGACAACATAGAAAGGCTTGAGGAAAAGATCAAACGAATAAACAGGTCAAGCCAGGAGGAGATTAAGGAACTCTACAAGTTTATTCTTAATCACCAGAGAATTACAAACAAGGGAGGAGGCGGACTCGGTCTTGTCGATATTGCAAGGAAAACAGGTAACAAGCTTGAGTATGCTTTCAGGGAATACAATACAGATTATTCTTTCTTCTATCTGGATATTCATGTAAACGATAATGAAAAATAACCGAAAAACTGTATAAAATGGAACCGATCATCATTGAAGGAACAGCAAAAACACCCAGCGTCAGGTTTGATGCTAATGCAAAGATTTTTGAAATTAAGGGACGCTCAATTCCCGAGAATTCTGTCGAATTCTATAAACCACTGGTCGACTGGCTGGAACAGTACAAGGAGAATCCGCTCGAAAAAACCGAGGTAAACATTAAGCTTGAGTATTTCAATACCAGTTCCTCAAAATGCATTCTGGATGTCTTCAAAAAGCTGGAGGCTATCCATAAAGCAAAAAATGAAGTGCAGATTAACTGGTATTACGAAGAGGATGATGAAGATATGCTTGAAGCCGGCGAAGACTATGAATCCATAATCAGGGTCCCTTTCAAGATGATTGTGACGGAATAGCTGATTGTTCTCTATAACAGATCGGTCGGGAAATGAGGCTCTTCCAAGCCTCATTTCTTTTTTAATCAGACTGGTTTCCGAATTTCTTCATAAGGATCTCTCCCGAATCGAGCAGTTTCTTTAAAAGCCTGAAGTAGAGTGCAAAGTAGAAGAAGATGGTTATTAACCACAGCACTATTACATTGACAACCAGTGTTCTGACAGGCTTTCCGAATACCTTTTTAAAAGGAGCATAGAAGTGTGCCCTTACAAAATTCCCTGAAGGCTCCATGAAGATCGGCTCGGTCTTCTGATAAATCCTGTTTTTGTAAACTATAACCTTCTTTAAATCATTTCTGTTTTTTACAAATTCATCAAGCTTGTCGTTAAAGTACTTGTTCTTCATATCCATAAAGGCAGCCTTGTCGCGTGCCTGTTCTTCCATCACTATTTTATCCTTGGCTCTGTAAGCCCTGTTCCAGAGATCGATGTAATACTGCCTTACGCGGTCTACATATTTTTTTGTTGCATCAAGCACTTCCCTGTTGAATTTGTCGGGCGTAAGGTAGTCAGCATACTTAAAATCAGGATCATTCAGCTTCTTAAGCTGTTTGTTGATCTCATAATTTAAAAGCTCAAGATCTTCAATATAGGCTTCATCCTTCACGCCAGAGGCCAGTGCGCCGTCAAGACTGGTGATTCTTTCATTTATTTTTTCGTTCCAGTACTGCTTCATAAAGTTGGCATTGCTCATCACCTGGTCGTATGTGTAGAACTGCCTCTCGTATTTGTTGTTAATGTACTGTTCAACTGCCAATGCTTCATATCCCCAGCGAGCTGTAATAAGTTCCCCGTAAAACGGTATAGCCACGGGAGAAGAAAAGTTTGGATTCAGTTTTTCATATTTTACCATTACACCGCTGAGAATAATCTGCGGAATGACAAGGAACGGTATCAGAATGTAAATAGTAACCACAGCCTTGAAACTGTCTGATATCACCAGTCCAAGCATGTTAGCCGATGCCCAGCACGAGAACAGAACCAGCCAGTACTGAAACCACATACCTCTTACTTCGGTTATCAGGTTGCCTACTATCACAAAAGTAAGAGCCTGTATTGCCGAAATGAGAAACTGAACTCCCACTTTCGACATCAGATAGCTGTTCCAGCTAAGATTAAGAAAAGCCTCCCTCTTGAGAATTTTCCTGTCTTTGATTATTTCCTCAGCGCTGACTGTAAGTCCCATGAAGATTGAAACTATCACCGACATGAAAATATATACCGGAAGGTTTTCATTGTCGAAAAACGTATATTTTGCTTCGGTGGCGCTTGCATCAAAATACTTAATCAGCACGGCAAGGAAGAATGCAAGCACCGGTGCTTCAAGAAGCGTGATGATAAGATACTGTGTATCTGCCAGTTTTGAGAGGATGTCGCGTTTTGTGAACACCATAAATTGTTTCAGTTTCCCAGGTGTTTTGAAGTTGATTTCGGGAATTCCTTTTCCTTCTTCAAGCGGCGCCTCTTTTCCGGCCAGCTCCTTTTTGTAAAATTCACCCCATTCCTTTGGTGATATTTTACGTGTGTCGGTAGGCTTGCCGTATTCGTCGAGCACCCTTGCTTCAACAATATTAAAGACCTGTTCAGGGTTTACATTTCCGCAGACGTGACATTCACTTTCGTTGTAATTTGCATGGTGAATCAGTTTTTTAAAATATACGATCGAATCGACAGGGTTGCCGTTGTATATAAGGTACCCCCCTGTATCGAGGATAAGAAGCCTGTCGAACATCTTGAATATGTCGGAAGAGGGTTGATGAATTACAACAAACAGCAGTTTTCCTTTAAGGGCAAGTTCCTTCAGAAGATCGAGTATGTTCTCAGAATCCCTCGACGAGAGACCCGATGTGGGTTCATCGAGAAACATGATCGCGGGTTCGCGGATTAGCTCCAGTGAGATATTGAGCCTCTTTCGCTGTCCGCCGCTGATCTTCTTGTTAAGGGGACTTCCGACTTTCATGTCGCGGATTTCATACAATCCAAGGTTGCGCAGAGTATTGTCAACTTTCTGCTTGATTTCTTCCTCTGTAAGATTGTCAAAACAGAGTTTGGCATTGTAATAAAGATTTTCAAAGACGGTCAGCTCTTCAATAAGCAGGTCATCCTGCGATACGTAGCCGATCAGACCCTTTGTTCTTTCATCACCGGTATGGATACTTACTCCGTTAATGGTAACAGCGCCGGCATATGGCGGGTTAAGACCGTTCAGAACACTCAGCAGGGTAGATTTTCCCGCTCCGCTTGCCCCCATAATCCCAACCATTCGTCCCGATTCCTCCTCAAAACTCATTGGGTGGATGCCTACTTTACCTCCCTTGAAACGGTACTCAAGATCCGTAACCTTATATACAACCCTCGATTCCTGCAGTTCATCCCTGAAAAACTGCTTTATCACATCACTGTAATATATCGGAGAGGATTTTGGATCCCTGAGTGATGATCCGGGGTTGAAAGGATAAACCTTGTCCTCCTGAAGGAGCTGACCGTTCATGTAAAGTTCGCCGGTTTGTGTAAATCTCACAAAATACATCTGGGCGGAATGGACATAAAGCACCCAGATCTGCCCCTTTACATCCCGGTTATACAGGTGCTTGTACCCGGTTTCAGTCTCCTGTTCACGGTTATCGATAAGAAGAATACCCGGCTTATCCGGAACATCAGAAAAGGGATTCAGAATAAAACTCCTTATAAGTTCGTATTCATCAGGTTCGACGTTGAATGATTCACTTACAGCCTGTATGAATTCCAGTTCCAGCTGGCTGACCTCCGCACCTTCTGTTTTGCAGAATTCAAGTAACTGTACAAGAACAATGATCTTCTGGTCCTGAGTGAGCTGATCGTTTATATCATTGCATATCTTAAGAACCCTTACTGCGATGGCAGATGTGCGCCGGTTCTGGGTGCTCTTCTTCTGTTTCTCCTGTGCCTCCTGGTAATATTCATCGAAGAAGCCCAGATATGTTTTAACAAGTTCCTGGTTCAGTTGCCTTCTCAGAAAAGCTTCAACAACACCACGCCTGTCGCTGTCGTTACTCTGCGGCCTTGCA
>JARKQN010000052.1 GCA_029974835.1 Bacteroidales bacterium | reverse complement strand
CCATCTTCTGTACTTTTCCGACAAAGGATCCACAATATGCCACCGTCCAATCTGGGGGTCATAGAACCGGGCGCCGTAATCATACCAGTTCAGACTTTCCGAGGTCATTTTGTCGGAATTTAACTCCTTGCCATTATAAAGATACCGGTTTTTCGGATATGATTCTTCTCCGTAATCTGACTTTTCCATTACCAGTCCGAAGGGGTAATAACTGGCGGTCTGCAATATGTCGGCTGTGGGGTGGGGTGGAACAGGTCGCCGGTCTTTTAAGTCTTTACGCCCTTCGGGCTGTCGGGACGCTTCGCTGTCTGCCAGTCGAATCCGCCATCGGGCGCAGAAGGATGGTCTTAAGGTCATACAGGTCATGTCGGAGCCCCGTTTCACGGGGTAAACTAAGCCTGGATCCCGGACAAAACATCAGAAAAGCATACAACTTCGTAAAGCCGGCAAATAGTTAAACTTTTCTCTAAACTGACAGGCAAAGTCTTAGTTTCTGTATTTGAGAAAAAAAAGTGAGAGTACCCGCGAATGTTCTCACTCTCACTCTCACTCTCACTCTTTTTCAGCCCACCTTCGCTAAATCTTCGGAGGGCGCTGTACCCGGAGGGGGACTTGAACCCCCACAGCATCGCTGCCACTGGTGTTTGAGACCAGCGCGTCTACCAATTCCGCCATCCGGGCAAAATTATATCACTTGCAAAAATCAAATTCCAAACTTTCGAAGAACCTTCCGGATTACCTTGAGGGATGGCGGAATTGACCTCCCCTGCAGGCTGGCTCCTCGCTGTCCCGACATAACATGTCGGGACTAAACGCTCGGCCCTGCCATCCGGGCAAAATTATATCACTTGCAAAAATCAAATTCCAAACTTTCCAAGAACTTTCCGGATTTCCTTGAGGGATGGCGGAATCGGCCTCCCCTGCAGGCTGGCTCCTCGCTGTCCCGACATAACATGTCGGGACTTACCGCTCGGCCCTGCCATCCGGGCAAAATATGTCTTACCGGTCTCCGGTCTTGCTTTGTCAGCCGAATGCGCCATTCGGCGGAGAAGGCTGACCGGACCTGAACTTCATTATTCAGGTGTGCAAATATATAATTTTACTTTTGCTTTTTACTTCCGTCTTTTTTCTTTACTCAGATCGAGCAGCTCAACCTTCCTGAACTCGGTGGGATGGCTTTCTGCCTGAAGAGCGATGTATCCTTCTTTCAGCAGAGTGCCGTCGGGTACAGGATAATCAGCCGGCTTGTTTGTCCCCCCAACCTGTGGCTTTGAATAGGTGAGAACAGTGTCTCCGTTTACAATATGATGAATGATGCTGTCTCCGTAAACAACCAGTTCGGCAGTCACCCATACATCTCCGTGATAGGTTTTTGACAGGGAATTTACGCAGTGCTGTGTAACAAGGGTAGTGTCAAAAACTATATGGGTACCGGGGGTGCATACATTCATTGTACTTCTTTCCGAGACGCCGTCGCCGCCCAGCAGCTGCGCCTCAACCGAAACGGGGAAATCCTGGTCGGTAAGCATGGTTTCGGGCGGCTGGCAGTGATACATTATGCCATTATTGCGGAATGCCCACGATGGTCCATCCTGACACTGTTCTCCTGTAAACCTGTATTCAACCCTTATTTTGTAACAGGAGTACGGAGTTCTGTAAAAGAGATGACCATAGCTGGCATCGAACTTTTCATAATTGTCGTAGCTTACCTTAAGTATACCGTTTTCCACGCGGAAGGTATTATTGAAGTTTTCGCCTAAGGGGTGTCCTTTTATCTTAACCGTCCAGCCGTCAAGGTCTTTCCCGTTGAAAAGCTGAATCCATTCCTCTTTCTCTTTTCCCGGCTGCGAAGTGCATGAGAAGAGCACAAGGGATACTGTTAATAAAATAACAAAAGATCTCATTTCCTGAATAGTTATGTTTTTGATGATAGTCATGATTGTAATACGGGGTACAGCGGGAATCTTCCGTGCGCCTCCCACTATTTCGCAATGTGTCTGGTTACCCTCATTCGCCTGCCCTCCTGCGGAGACGGTTTTTCAGTCTTTTGGACAACAGACTTTACAGCCCTGATAATGCCGTTCACATCAAACCCGCATTCGGCAGTGAGTTCTGCCGGGGTTCCATGTTCCACGAAATAATCCGGTATTCCCAGACGCACCAGTCTGGCCTCATATTGATTGTCGGCCATAAATTCTGCCACTGCGCTTCCGAATCCGCCTTTCAGGATACCGTCCTCCACAGTTATGATTTTATTAAATCTTTTAAAAACAGTATGAAGTGTTTCGGTATCGATGGGAGAAGCGAATCTCATATCCCAGTGTGCAACGGAAATGCCTTCCTCTGCAAGGGCAACAGAAGCTGTTTTAACGTAATTTCCGGGGTGTCCGATACTCAAAATTGCCACGTCGGTGCCGTCATTAATCAGCCTGGCCTTTCCCGGTTCGATTTCAGCGAAAGGCTTCCGCCAGTCGGTTAAGACCCCCTGGCTTCGGGGGTATCGTATGCTGAAGGGCGCTTTTATTTTTTCGAGCTGCGCGGTATAAAGCATGTTTCTGAGCTCAACCTCATCCATTGGCGCGCTAACGATTATACCGGGTATGTTTCTCATATAAGCGATGTCGAAGAACCCATGGTGGGTTGCACCGTCCGATCCTACCAGTCCGCCCCTGTCGATGCAAAAAACCACATGAAGGTTCTGTATTGCAACATCGTGTATCACCTGGTCGTAGGCTCTTTGCATGAAGGATGAATAGATGTTGCAGTAGGGAATAAGTCCCTGTGTGGCAAGTCCGGCCGCAAATGTAACGGCATGCTGTTCGGCAATCCCGACATCGAAGGTGCGGTCGGGAAACTCGTTCATCATTCCGGTAAGGGCGCAGCCTGTGGTCATGGCAGGGGTAATTGCATAAACCAGGGGGTTCTGCCTGGCGAGCTCAAGCATTGTTTCCCCGAAGACCTCCTGGTATGTCTGCGGGGCATCAGGGAGTGAAGTATTGTAAATATGTCCGGTCTCCTTGTCAAAAGGGCCGGGTGCATGAAATCTGGTGCGGTTCTCTTCGGCGTATTTGTAGCCCTTGCCCTTAACCGTAATGCAGTGCAGCAGTTTCGGACCGGGAATACGTTTGAGATCATTCAGTACCTGCGCAAGGTGCAGAACATCATGTCCGTCGATGGGTCCGAAATACCTGAAATTGAGAGCTTCAAAAAGGTTACTCCGGTCGAGGATGGTGCTCTTGAGTCCCGCTTCCAGCTGAGCTGCGAAAGTTCTGGCGTTCGGGCCTTTTTTACCGATCTTACCCAGGATATGCCATATCTCATCCTTTAGTTTATTATATGTCCGGCTGGTGGTTATATCGAGCAGGTACTCCTTAAGGGCGCCTACATTTTCATCGATGGCAATATTATTATCATTAAGTATCACAAGCAGGTTCGATTTTGCAATTCCCGCGTTATTCAGGCCTTCAAATGCCAGACCGGCGGTCATTGCCCCGTCGCCTATTACCGCCACAACCTGCCTATCTTCCCCTTTCTGCCGTGAGGCGACAGCTATGCCGAGCGCTGCGGATATTGAGGTTGAAGAGTGACCTGTGCCGAATGCATCATATTCACTCTCGGTCATTTTGGGAAACCCGCTTATTCCCCTGTATTTCCTGTTTGTATGAAATTTGTCGCGACGCCCTGTAAGAATCTTGTGACCATATGCCTGGTGGCCCACATCCCAGATAATTTTGTCGTAAGGAGTGTTGAAAGCATAGTGAAGCGCCACGGTTAATTCCACCACGCCAAGACTTGCTCCGAAATGACCGGGATTGGAACTCACAACATCAATAATAAAGTTCCGGAGTTCGTTGCAGACGGCAGGAAGCTCCTCCTGCTTCAGCTTCCTCAGGTCGGAAGGGTCATTAATGGAACCTAATAAAGGGTAATTGTTACTCATCAGCCATCTTAATTAAAACGGCAGTGCAAAGATAATAAATAATATCGCCCTGCATTAAGCGCCGGCTATACCTCCTTTTTCTTATTTTTGCAACTGCAGGTATGGCTTAAACAAAACAAAAGAAAAAAAGTTCCGTTGAAAATTAAACAACCGGTAAAATGAAGATAAAACAAACTTGCACTATCCCGGCATTCCTTTTACTGCTTTTTGCAGCTTCGTGTGTTCCTGCAACAAAGTATAAATCGGTTAAAGAAACAGGCAAGATGTACATGAACGAGCGTGATGAGCTCAAAACCGAGAATTTAACTCTTGCCATGGACAAACGCGAACTGGAAGCAAAGGTTGAGAAGCTGGATGCCGAAACCAGGGAGCTTTCCGGCAGGCTTAAACAGGTAACTGACGAGCGCGACAGGCTGAAGGCAGACTATAATAAAATGCAGTCGAAGGTAAGTGAGCTTCAGAATGCTCAGGAAGATCTCATCAGGGGCAATGTAAGTGAGACAAAAAGGCTCCTTGCGGAACTGCAGGCAGCACAGGAGAACCTCCAGAAAAAAGAGGACCTTCTGCGACAGCTCGAACAGAACCTCGATATTAAAAAGGCATCCCTCGATGAGCTTTCGCATGAACTTGAAAAAAGAAATGCCCGTATGGCGGAGCTTGAACAGATCCTGAACGCGCAGAAAAAGATTGTACAGGATCTTAAGGCAAAGGTGTCGGAGGCACTGCTTGGCTTCGAAAATATGGGACTCACGGTTTCTGTCCGCGACGGAAAAGTTTACGTGTCGCTCGATGAGAAACTGCTTTTCAAATCGGCCAGCTGGGAGATCGATGCCAACGGCAGGAATGCCCTCCGGAACCTGGCTGCGGTGCTTGAAAGAAACCCCGATATCCAGATTACAATAGAGGGGCATACCGATAATGTTCCTTATAACCCTTCGGGCGGGCAGCTGAAGGATAACTGGGACCTGAGCGTTAAGCGTGCCACCACAGTGGTAAGGGTGCTGCTTGAAGGTACGAAGATAGATCCCAAACGACTCACTGCGGCAGGAAGAAGCCAGTATCTGCCCGTCGACAGCCGCAACACTGCCGATGCAAGACAGAAAAACAGAAGGACAGAGATTATTCTCACTCCCGATCTGTCGGCATTATACAATATTCTGAACAGGTACTGACCCGGAACAGAATATGCTTTTATTTATTGCCGCCCTGAAATTCCTGTAATCTGATCTTCATGTTTTTAAGCTCCCGGAGCAGGTCGCTTTCAGGTTTGAGAAAATCGAAATCGCCCCAGAAACCGTCATCATAGCTTTTTATGGTTCTTGAAAAAACCGAATAAAGCGGAGCAGTTTCATCCCTTTCAAACCGGGTAACATTTTCCGTGTTTATGTCGGTTACAGCCATCTCGAAGAAAACAAGGAACCCTGAGCTGAATAGCCTCTTCTTTTCTCTGGCCGAGAAATTAAGATCTCCCCTCACATGACTAAGGAAATATCTGCCGCCACGGTTTTTATAGCTGACCGTATATTTTACAGATGCCGGCAAAACTGTGTATCCTTTCGACTGGTACGTTATGAAATCGTCTTTCCTTTTTTTCAACATCACCGGGTTAATCTCAAATTCGGCCAGCTCTATCGCATAGCTGGAGGTGTTAATGTATAAAGAACCCCTGTATAAAGGAAAATCGACATTCGGTTTCTGATCAAATTCAATTACGTAAGCTGCCTCATCGCCGATCCTCACGATATCGGTCATTCTGTAGTCGTACTGGTCAAAATTCCGTGGTTCAATAAAGTCGAAAGTGTTTCTCACCCCGTCAAGCTCGAGGCAGCTGTAAAGTCCTGCCCTGAGGCGGATTGTCAAAGTATCTCTTAATCCAAGGTTCTCAATTTTCCGGCTTCTTAATATTTTTATCTGGTCGCCCGGCAGCAGAGAAGTGTATGATGATTTGTAAATCTCCAATATCGCTTCGGAATAAATCTGCAAGTCCGACCTTTTCAGCACAGCCTCCCTGTAAAAGGCAGTCAGGTTGGCCGGCGAGGTGCCGTAATTCTTTGCAACCGAGTTGTACGCCTTTCTTATTATTTCCTGGGGCACCTGGTTGCGTATAATTATTTCCGGGATGGGAACATATACCCGGGTCATATTTACATTCAGTTTTTTGTCGAAGCTGCTGCTGACAGGAATTATCTGAGGATGATAGCCTATGTGCGAAATCACAATAGTGTCGTTTATCCAGCTGCCCGATATCTTGAAAATAAATTCACCGTTGCTGTTTGCAATGGTACCCCTTGCTTCTTTCGGTATGCCGATATTCGCGTAGGGTATGGGTTCTCCGGTCTCGGAATCGGTGATTCTTCCGGAAATATCTTTTATCTCCCAGTCAGGTTTTTCATGAAGGACAGGCGCTTCAGGCTGAGGTTTGTAGATAATAATATATCTGTTTACCACGGAATAGGTCAGCGAATCGCTGCCCAGAATTGTATTAAGGATATCTCTTAACCTTGTATTGTTGAATTCGAGGCTGACCCTGCGCTCGCGGTTTACAATCCTGCTGTCGTATGTAAAATAATAACCTGTTTTGCGGCTGATAATATTCAGTGCACCGGCCGTTCTTACTGTACCCGAGCTGAACGACAGCAATGAATCAAGTATCTCCTCCTGCCCGTTAAGGGGTAAGGCAAAGAGAGAGATTGCCAGTATGGCAATGCCTGGTCCGGTTTTTTTTATGCAGACATTGCATAAATTCATCTTTCGGGGCGTTACTTACGCATAAGACGGTAATTGTCTCCGTCTTTCACGTATCTTATGTTAAATGTAATACAAATTACATTAACAATTGTTTCCGCCGGGTCGTGATCGAATGTCGTGGTTATCCTGTAATCCAGTATTGAGGGGTCTTCCGCGGTAATCCCTATTCCGTAGGTCTTCTCAAGATCGGGCAGTAAATTGCTGAGGGGGGCATCTTCATAGACCAGAAGACCTGTCTTCCAGGCCATGTAGTTTCTGTTCTCATTAAGTGACTTTATGAGTTTTTCATCAGAAGCAACGCCGATATAACCGGGGTCGAGTGCCAGGCTTTCTCCGGAAGGGAGGGACAGGATTACCGAACCTGTCTCGACATATACTTCCACCTTTTCCGCCTTTTCGCTGTATGCCACATTGAAAGATGTGCCGGTGACCCTTACGGTAGCCTCTTTACCGGCTTTGACAATGAACGGTTTGTCCCTGTCGGGTGTTACTTCGAAGAAGGCTTCTCCGTTCAGATTTACGTTCCTTATGCCGCCCCTGAAAGCATGAGGCCAGGAAAGTCTTGAATTTCTGTACAGCCAGGCGCGGGTGCCGTCGGGAAGTATAACCTCCCTGTTGAACTCATCACCCGATGTGGCAACAGTAACCTGCCTGTTCTGAAATATCTCCGGCAAATAGAGACCTGCCGTTCCGAGGGCTGCAAGAATGAGAAGTGCTGCGGCGATTTTGAGTATAAGCATGGGTGTTCCTGCTTTCCTCAAGGTATGGCCTGTTTCTGTTACCGGCTGAACCTTCTCCCATGCTTTGCCGGTATCGATCAACCTCATGCGATGACCGGTTCCGATAGCCTTCCAGTACCTTGCCAGCTTCTCATTTTCAGCGCTTTCCGTCGAAGGAAGATTTTCCGTGTCAACATCCTCACCCGATAGAAAAGCGGCCATTTTATTCCATCTTTCCTCTTTGTGTTTCTTTCCTGTCATCATTTCCCGTGTTCAAATAATATTTTTCTGAATTCTCTCAGAGCCCTGCCCATGCACGATTCGACGGTTTTTACCGAAACCCCCAGTTTTTCCGATATTTCACGGTACTTAAGTCCGTCAAATCTGCTCATAATGAAAATCTGCCCGCATTTCCCAGGCAGGTTTTCAATAACATCTGCAACTGTTTTCTGAAGCTCAGCGTAGTTTACTTCATCATCTGCCGAGGCGGTCAGGATATCTGATCCCGCCATCACTGCATCACGGTGTTTCCCGACAACCCTGAGATGTTCCAGGTGATGGAGGCATCTGTTATGAACCGATCTGAAAAGATATCCTGTCACAGTGCTCTTTATTTTTAAGTTTTTTCTTTCCTGCCACAGGCTGGTAAAAAGTTCCTGTACTATTTCCTCGGCGGTGTCGGTGTCTTTTACCAGTGATCCGGCATATCTTACGAGAGAAACATAGGAGGACCGGAAAAGTGTTTCAAAACTTCTTATGTCACCCTGTCGGATCCTCCTTATTATTTCCTTTTCTCCCGGCATTAAAATGATTGCTGTTCTTCTAACGGTCGCTGAATTTAACCCTTCTCGCGAGTCGTCTTATAGCCTGTTCGATGCTCTGATCAGGTTCTATCACGTTATACTCGCCCCAGAAGTTTTCATCGGCAAAAGCTGCAACCTCATCAATAAACACATCGGTGTACCTGAGCTTTTCCTTACCTGCAAATTTAATAACTTCTTCCTCCGTCCTGTCGGTCACAGCCATTTCCGACATTGTGGTGTAGTTGGTATTGAAAAGTCTCTTCTTCCAGTTAACCTTAAACCTCACTTCGGCCCTTGAATATGCAAAATACCATTTGCCATCCTGTTCGCGGTATTTAACCAGGTAGGATGCCACTTCGGGAGTAACCTCCATGCCGAGCGGTTTCTTTCGGATGAACATTGAAGTAGCTTCTTCCTTGTTTGAAAGGTTAAGACCGAATTCGGCCCCTGAAAGGGCATAGCTCCTTGTGTCGACAAACAGTTTCCCCATAAAGAGCGGCATGGTGATTTCGGGCCTCTGACTGAATTCGATAATATAGTTTGGTTTGCCGTCAATTTCAACCACCCCGGTAAGTTTATATACATAGTATTTCAAAGCATCCTTTGTAAGTATTGCCTCAGGGTTTTTTACAAGGTCGAGCTCGAGGGATGTCACCGGGCCTCCCTGCAGCTTGAACAGAACAGTGTCGCTTTTTGCCATTTCCGAATTTTTCCTTCCCTTGTAGATCCTTGTGGCGTCAAACCTGAGATCATTCTGGTACGGAGCCTTGAATATTTCAACAAGGGCTTCCCCGATGGAGATATACGACCTGTTTTTACGGATGGTTTCACGGTAGAAAGCCGTCATAAGGTTTGGAATATTGGGATAATTCTTCGGAATGGAATTAACTAGGTTATTTATAATCTCATCCGGCATTATTGGCTTAATAACAATCTCCCTGAGAGGAATCGGAGCCGATTCAAGTGTTATTATATTCCTGAAACCGTCATCCTTCAGCTCAATAAGCGGAATGGTTTTGTTTTTATACCCGATAAAGGAGATTTCGAGGTTTTTGGATACTTCGTTTTCGGGTATTTTAATTATGAACTCACCGTCAATATTGGTAACGGTGGCCACGTTGGATTCCTTTACCACAACGGAAGCAAATACCAGAGGCGTCAGGGTTTCCTTGTCAATAACCTTGCCCCTCAGGGTAAGCACAGCCTGCGGGTCGGGCTTCTTTTTATCTTTATCCTTTGACGAACCGGAAGCCTTTTCAGCGGGTAACGTCAAGGCAACCATTACAGCTGCCGTCAGCAAAAACATCAACTTTTTCATAACATCTGATTTTATGGTTATTATTCTTTTCATTTTCCGAAAGTCTTCTCCGCTTTCATAATTAAGACCGGAAAGCACCCCTTTTACCCTGAAGAAAAAGCGTGAAACTTTACTTTTTTTTATCTTTCAGGACGTTAACAGAAAAATTTTCGAGGCTGAAAAAGTATATCAACATACTGCTGCTCTTTTTATCGTGGCTCCTTTCGGTCATAACCAGAAGGCCTTTTCTCTGGGGTTATCCTTCGGCAATCGGGGCCGAACTCTCTGCTCACTGCAATTTATCCTGCCCCGAATGTGCAAACGGGTCAGGTAGCCTGAACAGGGATAAAGGTTTTATGAACGGTGACACTTTCGGGAAGATTATTGATGAACTGAAGCCATACCTGTTCAATATAAATCTCTGGTTCCAGGGTGAACCAATGCTCAATCCTGATTTTTTTGCGTTTCCCGCGAGGGCGCGGGGAATAGGGATGACCCTTTCGACTAACGGCCATTTTATTACGGATGAAACGGCAGGGAAACTTGTTACCTCGGGAATCGGGAAAGTAATAATACCGGTTGACGGAATGGACCAGGATACCTACGGGAGATACAGGCTCGGCGGAGATTTTGAGAAGGTAACGGAAGGAATCAGGATATTGTCGGCAGCCAAAAGAAAATACGGGTCAGACATTAAGCTGGAAATACAGTTTCTTGTCAGCATGTATAATTATCACCATATTGAGAAGGCCCGCAGGTTCGCAATGGAGAACGGATTCAGGTTCAGGCTGAAGTCGATGCAGGTAATAAGCGGCGGGTACGGATACTGGCTCCCCCCGCACAAGGGGTTCAAAAAATTCAGAAGGTATGCGGAACGAAGCGGCAGGTATGTCAGGAAGGGGGCGATACGCAACAGATGCCTCAGACTCTGGATGAACCCTGTTATTACATGGGATGGAGAGGTTCTGCCCTGCTGTTTCGACAAATCAGCAGAATTCTCCTTCGGTAACCTGAGGGAAGCCACTTTTATCAGTATATGGAGAGGAGAAAAAAGTATGTCTTTCCGCAGAAGGCTCCTTTCGCAGCGCAACAGCATAAAAATATGCTCAAACTGTACCACAGGGTTAAAAAATGTCAGGGTATAAAATTGAAATATATTTCTTAAATTGATTAACCAAAAAAATCAAGACCATGAAAGCCATTAAGATTGCCATTCTGTCGCTCCTGGTTCTGGCAGTGATTGTTTTAATCGCAGGATTGATACTGATTTCATCTGTCAGCCGCGGAGCAATACCGAAATATAACGGAGAATTGAAAATAAGCGGACTTAAAGCCGAAGTAACTGTTTACCGCGATGAAAGAGGCATGCCGCATATTTATGCCCGCGATGAATATGATCTCTATTTCGCGACCGGTTACGTGATGGCACAGGAACGACTGTGGCAGATGGATCTGATAAGAAGGGCGACAACAGGCAGACTGTCGGAGATTTTCGGGAAAGAGTATATTAAAACCGATCTTTTCCTGAGAAGCCTCTGCATGACGGATAAATCGGAGAAAGTCATCGCATCGACAGAACCGGAAATTATTGATTGTCTCAGAGCCTTCACCAATGGTGTAAACCGATATATTAAAGACGCAGGAAGGAAACTCCCCCCTGAATTCAGAATCCTTTCATACAGGCCCGATCCGTGGACACTGACCGACCTGGCAAATATTATCGGCTACATGGGATGGGACCTTGCATCGGACAACCTCTCTTCGGAGCTTTTCAACTACCGGCTGGTCGAAAAGGCTGGAGAAAGCCATATCGCTTATCCCCGACTGGAAGGCTGAGTGTACAACAGTCTTCCCGTCCTTCCGGCTCGAAGAAACAGTAATCAAAAAGGCACTTGATCTGACAGCTTCAATGCAAAAACTGAGCGACATAGGCGTTTCTTCGTTTTCGGGCAGCAATAACTGGGCGGTCGCCGGCAGCCGCACCGAAACAGGCAAACCCTTCCTGTGCAACGACATGCACCTGAGCCTGGCTTCGCCGGGTATCTGGATTCAGATGCACCAGGTGATACCCGGAAAGCTAAACGTTACAGGCGTGGTGGTGCCGGGCGAACCCTTCGTGGTGGGAGGACATAATGAAAAAATAGCCTGGGGAATGACCAACCTGATGGTTGATGATATTGACCTCTTCGCCGAAAAAATTCATCCTGATGATTCCAACAAATATTTCTTTAACGGAAACTGGGTTGACATGAAGATAAAGGAGGAAAAAATCAGAATAAAAGGAGGAAAGGATACAACTCTCGTACTGCGCTTCACACACCGGGGGCCTGTAATATCCGGACTTGAAGATACAGGCGGGTCGGTGATTTCAATGCACTGGTCGGGTTATGATGAAAGCAATGAAATACGCACCGTTTACCTCCTGAACCGTGCCGGTAACTTTGAGGAATTCAGAAAGGCAATAAGTCATTTCAGATCAATAAGTCAGAATTTCGTATATGCCGATGTTGATGGCAACATTGGCCTTAACACCGGTGGAGGAATACCGGTAAGGAAAGGGCCTGGTACCCTTGTCCGGAACGGGGAGACTGATGAATGGGACTGGCGGGGATACGTGCCTTTTGACCAGCTTCCGTGGTCGTTCAACCCACCTGAAGGTCATGTCTCATCGGCCAACAACAAAACCGTGAGCGACGATTACCCATACTTCATCAGCTCGGAATTTGCACTTCCTTACCGGATTGACAGGATACGGAAAATGCTCGGTGAGAAACAGATGTATACCACAGATGATTTCAAGAGGATGATTACCGACCAGACATCCGAATATGCAGCCCTCCTGACACCT
>JARKQN010000033.1 GCA_029974835.1 Bacteroidales bacterium | reverse complement strand
GTTGGTAACGGGGCTCTCACAGTCAATCATGGAGGAAATGTCGGAATAGGAACAACCTCTCCAACCGGAAGAATGGTAATTCAGTCCACCTCCACCTGGGATGATAACATTCCACTTTTCGAAGTGAAGAATAAATACGGGACGTCTGTCCTTGCTGTTTATAACAACGGGGTGAGAATACTGGTAGAAGACACCGACGGCAAGGGATTGAAGGGTGGGTTTGCCATTGGAGGATTTGATCCCACAAAAGCTCCCGGGGCTGAAACAGTCAACCTTATGATGGTAACACCCGACAGCGTCAGGATAAACATTGACAACAACCCTGCTAAAGCTGTCAAAGGCGGATTTGCCATCGGCAGTTTCGATGCTTCAAAAGCTGTCAATCCAAAGGAATTTATGAATGTTACACCACAAGCCTCATCGGCTGGTCAATACAATACATTCATAGGCTACCAGGCCGGTAAAATTAATACCGGACAATACAATTCCTTTATGGGATACCAGGCAGGAATAAAAAATACCCAGGGCAGCAGTAATGTATTTCTTGGCTATCAGTCAGGATATTCAAACGTAGGAGGGGCAGATCCCAGCGGCAGTTATAATGTATTCATCGGCCGCGAAAGCGGATTCAGCAATACTGCAGGCGCATTCAACACATTTATAGGTTATAAAGCAGGTTACAGCAATTCTTCAGGGCATCATAATGTGGCCATAGGTTATCAGGCAGGACTTAAAAACCTGAACAGCAGAAACGTTTATATTGGTTATGAAAGCGGTGTGAACAGCACCAATGGTTACAATAACGTTTTTCTTGGATATTGGGCAGGCAAGGAAAATACAACAGGTTATGACAATGTCTTCCTTGGTACTTACAGCGGCTCTTCCAATACAACCGGATTAAACAATGTGTTCGTAGGTAGAGATGCCGGATCATATAATCAGACTGGTGGTTCGAATGTTTTGATAGGTTCGCTCACCGGTTACAAAAGCACCTCAAGCTACAATACCATTCTTGGATACAGAGCCGGCTATGAGGTAACAACAGGATCATCTAACGTATTTCTGGGCACTAATGCGGGCGAGGGTGCTTCAGGCATAAGCGTAACCGGCAGTGAAAATGTAATTATTGGCCCAAGAAGCGGACAAAAAATTTCAACCGGTCAAAGAAATGTAATACTGGGTTCTTATGCCGGAACAAATATTACCTCAGCACAATATTGCAATATAATGGGCTACTATGCAGGCTATAACAGCACCGGGTTCTATAATACCTTTATAGGAACCTATGCCGGATATGGTGCAGCAAGTGGCGCAACCGGATCCAATAATATATTCCTTGGGTATAATTCAGGCAGAAATAATGCTAACGGAGGGTACGGAGTATTCCTGGGTTATCGGGCAGGATACAACAATTCTTCAGGTAATGATAATATATTCATCGGAAACAATGCAGGGAACTCTAACACAACAGGAACGCAGAATGTGTACATCGGTCCTAATGCCGGTTATTCTTCAAACGGTTCGTATAATATTTTTATCGGGACAACAGCAGGATACTATGAAACCGGAAGCGATCGGCTGATTATTACGAATACAACTGTAGGAAATCCACTAGTATGGGGGGATATGGCGAATCACAGGATGGTAATTTATGGAACTTCATCAGCTAACCCGAACAACCGTAATTTCTACGTAAACGGAACTGCTGGTGGTGATTATGCTTGGTATAACGACAGTGATGAAAAATTAAAGAAAGATATTGTAACAATACCCGATGCTCTGGATAAAGTAATGATGCTGCGTGGCGTTAATTTCCGCTGGAAAGAACCCGCAGATGGAATGGAATCTTTGCAAATGGGTTTCATAGGACAGGAGGCTGAAAAGGTAATACCGGAGGTAGTATCCGTAAATAATGACAGCTATTCGATGCAATACGCTCCCATAACGGCCTTGCTTGTAGAGGCAGTTAAGGAACAACAATCAATAATTGAAGAACAGAAAAACCGGATAAAAATACTGGAAGAAAAGTTAACGGAGATAGAATCACTTAAAGAACGTATCGCTGCCATCGAGGCCCTGGCGGGAAATAAATAGGCCTTGCGGTATTACCAGCTATGCACCGCTAAATACCTGCAAGACTGGCAAACTGCATGACTTTTTCTTTTTATTATCTTCGTGCAACGGTAAACGAATGCTTTTCAAAACCGCAGGAAGAAAAAAATCTGATCTCCCGGACGAGGAACTTTTAAGGGAATTCTGCGATACGAGCGACCTCGAAATCCTCGGCAACCTCTATTCCCGCTATATGTACCTCGTTTACGGCGTATGCCTGAAATACCTGCGCAACCGCGATGAGGCCATGGATGCAGTTATGCAGATATTCGAGAAACTCATCACCGAAATACCCCGTCACAAAATCGAAACCTTCCGCAACTGGCTCCATGTAGTGACAAAAAACTTCTGCCTTATGAAGCTCCGGTCTGAAAAATCTCAAAAGGAGAAAATGGCAGAGTGGATTAACGACCCTGTTGTTTTTATGGAATCAGACGAAAACCTGCATCCTATAGATGACGAAGAAAGAAACCAAAACATTGATAAGGCTCTGGCCGACTGCATAAACAGACTGAAAAATGAACAGAAAGCGTGTATCGAAATGTTCTATTACCACAACAAATGCTACGGCGAGATAGCAGTCAGCCTTGGTATTGACGAGAAGGCGGTGAAAAGCCACCTTCAGAACGGGAAAAGAAACCTGAAAATCTGCCTGGAGGAGAAAAATGTCAGAAAAGAAACATAACAAATTACCCGGACCGGAAGATTTCCTGAAGTACAGGGGAAACAACCTTTCAGGAAAGGAAAGGAACGCCTTTGAAAGGGAACTCCAGAAAGACCCGTTTGCCGCCGAGGCAGAAGAGGGATTTTCAACTGTTGACCCTGGTTCCATCAAAGGGGACATCGAATTACTGGGCGAAAAATTACGTAAAAGAACAAAAGAGAAAAGCCGGTTCATGATATACAGGCTTGCAGCCTCCCTGGCAATTATGCTGGGAATCGCTTCGGTGTTCATTATTACGGAAAAGAGCCGTAAAACCGGAACCACCAAATCTCAGCCGGAGCCTTTCACCATTGCCGAATCCAAACCTGTTGAAAGTCAGAAAGCCGACCGGCAGGAAACTGATGACATAATTCTCCCCTCTCCTGATGCAAAAATGGAAAAGAAAACTGATAGGGCAGAATCAAAGGTTGAAAACGCACCAGTTCAATCCCAGCTGAGATTTGCCATCTCTGATACATTGAAAGAAATTATTGCAGAAGAGGAACCGGTCCGGCAGCCTGTAATCGCACGTGAGGCTGAAGCTTTGGCTGAAGCTGTTGCAGCAGCTCCTGTTACTGAAGCTGCTAAAGCCAGGACCGACACCCGCAGGGCTGAAGTGTCAAAAGCAGGCGGGGCGGCAGTGGCAGGAATAGAAGCAGCCGATAAGAAATCAACAGATTACTCTTATCCCGTGCCTTCAACCGGACCGGAGGACTTCGAAAAATACATAAGGGAAAATATTCGTCTGCCTGAAGGTTTTAAAGCAGGTGAGAGACTCATCGTGGAACTTACCTTCCTTGTAAGACCAACCGGCCGTCCCGAAAGGATCCAGGTTGTAAAAAGCCCCGGAAAGCAATATACCGATGAAGCCATCAGACTTCTAAAGGAAGGTCCCGACTGGATCCCCGCAAGACGGGACGGCAAAATAGTATCTGACACCGCACGGGTTCAAATAGAATTCAGAAAGGATTAAAAACCAGGGTTGATAAGGTCTGGTTGAGTTCTGCGAAGCATAACTATATCCTGACCGAAGCGTCGGGACAGGTCATGCAATCGTGCAATCGTGCAATTATGCAATTATGCAACCGGGCAGTCAAATAATCCGGATCCGGACAATCATCCAACCATTGACTCACCAATTACTGATTACTGTTTACCGATTACCGATTACCGATTACCGAATACTTTCATAATCTCACCACAGGTAACACGGAGCGACACAGAGGTCTCACAGAGCCTCCGTTATTGTGTCTCCCCTGTGGCTCACAGGCTTGTGAGAGGGCAATCCGTGAACTCTGTGGTTAAATCAGATGGCACGCGCCACCCCGGCAGCCCGTGAAATCTGTGGCGAATTCCTCCCCTCCCCGTAATATATCTCCAAACCTAAAAGTTGCTACTTTTATGGCAATAAAGTCAAAAATGAAACTGAAGTCAACCCTGGCTGTTGCCGCCCCGTTAATATTTTTTAATTTCAGCATTCTTTCAACCGGTCAGGATGTTGATTCAACATCATTTAAAGCATTTTCCCGACAGAGTTTCTATTCATACGAGAAAAATGGAGAAATGCTTCTGCATGTCCCCCCCACATTAAAATATTCCAAACTTAATATTTCTCTCATTATCAACGATAAAACGATTAGCCAATGGAAAGGCTCTCCCGGAAAAGACATCCTGAGAGTGCCGTTTGAGATTGACGATTCACTCCGTTCAGGAATTGTTAGGGCAGAAATAACCCGGCCGGGAATAAACAAAATTTATTATTGCAAAGGTGAGCTTCTGATACTTAATTACAAGCCAAACGAGGTGAAAACCGACAGGCTCACGGGCGGACTAATCGTCAACAGGCTTCCTTTTTTCCCCTTCGGATTTTATACCTATTCACCAGTCCATCCGACACTTCCCGAAGAGGAGGTTGTAAAAGGATTCAATCTCATCTCTCCCTACCAGAGGCTTCTCCCCGAAACAATCGATCAGCGAAAAGCCTATATGGACCGCTGCGCACAGTTAGGGATGAAGGTGAACTACAACCTTGCTTCGGTAGCCGGAGGCGGAGGTGTGAGCACCGGTAACAACAATTTAAGCGACGGTGAAAGAATGAATCTTCTGATAAACGAGGTGAAAACCTTTATGGACCACCCGGCGCTCCTTTCATGGTACATTGCGGATGAACCCGACGGAAACAATATCGAACCTTCCGCCCTTGAGGAGATTTACCGGATCATAAAGGAGACCGACCCCTGGCACCCTGTCACAATCGTGTTTATGACACCTTTTACAAAAGCAAAGAATTACGCGGGTGCAATGGATATTGCCATGGCCGACCCCTACCCCATCCCGGTTTATCCTGTTACCATGGCAGGCTCTGCGGCAAGGTTACTTAAAAGTGAATTTGACGGCAGGATGCCTGTATGGGTTGTACCCCAGGCTTTCGGCGGCGGGGAACACTGGCTGCGGGAACCTACCATCCAGGAAATCAGATCCATGACATGGCAGGCTGTAATAGAAGGTGCAACGGGAATCCAGTACTTCATAAGGCAGGGACTGAACGCTTTCCCAAAATCAACCGCCATGTGGAACGAATGCGGCCGTATGGCAATGGAAATACACTCGATAGTCCCATGGCTCCTGTCAGATGAAAAAACAATAACCGTCAGGTGTCAGTCAACAGATATTTCAGTTAACTCAAGACTTTACCGCGGGCAACTTCTGGTAATGGCTGTCAATAAATCAAAATCTCCTGCACCTGTATCAATTTCCGTTGAAATGAATATAACCGGAAAGGCCATGGTGCTTTTTGAGAACCGGTCAGTTCAGGTTAACAACGGAATTATTTTCGATTACATACAATCATACGGATCGCAGGTTTATCTGATTGACATAAATCCGCCAGGAGAAACTGTAACTCCTTACAGGAGCAATCTAATTCCCGATCCCGGTTTTGAAGACCTTTCCAGTCCCGGCATCCCTTCGGCATGCTACGCCCGTCCGGGTGCAGACAGGGGAGCCACATATTTCACCGATCCCGGGGTTGCTTTCCAGGGCAATTACTCTCTCAGACTCAACACACCTGCACAGGATTCGGGAGTTACCCTCAGGTTCTACCCGGTGAAAGTCGTCCCGGGTAAATCATATATGATCTCAATATGGGCCAAAGCCGACCCGGAACAGAGATTTTTTCCGGGAAAAGAATCAGCCGGCAGGATAAGTGATATGCCCCAATATGTTACTGTCGGAATAAATGACCTTCACCGCGCCAGATTTGTACCTGAAAAAGAGTGGAAACAATTTGTAACATTTGTTACAATTCCGCAGGACACTGTTCCTGAAAAAAAGGTAAATTTGATACTGAGAATGCCGGGTCAGGGAGTGGCGTGGTTTGATATGCTGCAGATGATTGAGGATCCGTTCGGGATAAGATAATAGATAAATAAAAGAAGTCACAAGATAAAAGTAAGGATATGAACCGCTTTATGTTTCTTCTTTCGGCAATAATTCTGATAGCAACAGGATGCACCGGTAAAAAGGGTAACCTCTATTATCGCAACAACCCGGAACCGTTGATTCGGAATGCATATATTAAGCTGCCACTCGGGGCGGTTAAACCCGAAGGCTGGCTTAAACGGCAGCTTGAAATACAGGCAGAGGGGCTTACAGGCCACCTCGACGATTTCTGGCCCGACCTTGTTAACTCGGCATGGCGCGGCGGCGAAGGCGAAGCATGGGAACGCGGCCCTTATTACCTCGACGGACTGGTTCCTCTTGCATATCTTCTCGAAGATGAGAAACTAATCTCGAAAGTAAAAGGATGGATTGAAAAGATAATCGAAAGTTCAACCGACTCGGGATGGTACGGCCCTGCCAAAAACAGGGATCGCTGGCCGCTGGCTGTAGCCAATAAGGTGCTGATGCAGTACTACGAAGCTTCCTCCGACAAGAGGGCCCTCGACGTTCTGCTTAAATACTTCAGGTATCTCCGCAATACCCCGCCCGACTGGCCCGACAAGGATTGGAGAGGTGTAAGGGCAATGGAAAACGCCGTGACCGGTTACTGGCTTTACAGGCAGACAGGCGAGAAATGGATAACAGAGGTAATTGAATCCATTCAGAAAAACAGCCGCGACTGGACTTCATATTATGAGACATTCCCGTGGGATTCTGCTGCATGGAGCGAAAAAAGAATCCCGCTTAACTGGGGGCCTGAAGGACTGACGGCACATGTGGTTAACAATGCAATGGCAATTAAATATCCAGGATTGTGGTATCAGCAGTCGGGCGATAAAAGGTTCAGAAAAGCAGTGTTTGATGGAATTAACAAATACGATCTCAATCACGGTCAGGCAGGAGGCAGGTTCTCGGGCGACGAACACCTTTCGGGAAAAAGTCCCGACAGGGGAACTGAACTGTGTTCGGTTGTTGAATACATGTTTTCGCTGAGCGAACTTTATCAGATCTTCGGAATCAATACACTGGCCGACAGGCTTGAGATGCTGGCATACAACTCACTACCCGGAACTACCACCGCCGATATGTGGGCTCACCAGTACGATCAGCAGTCGAACCAGGTTCTGGTATCGGTGGCAAAAAGAAACTGGAGTACAAACAGGGATCAGTCGAACATTTACGGCCTGATGCCCAACTTTGCCTGCTGCCTCGCCAACATGCACCAGGGCTGGCCTAAGTTTGTTTCGGGAATGTGGATGGCTACAAATGATAACGGGCTGGTAGCTGTGGCATACGGGCCTTCGAGCGTTACGGCGAAAGTCGGCAGGAAAGGCAAGATAGTCACAGTCACTGAAGAGACCGGCTATCCTTTCAGGGAAAATATAAGGTTCATAATAAAAACAGAAGGTAAAATACGGTTCCCCATTTATTTAAGAATACCCGGTTGGGCCGGATCCTATACCCTTTCCTACAAAGGTAAAATCATTAACATAAAAAACTCACCGGGCATTTTTGAAATCAATGAGAAATGGTCGCCGGGCGATGAAATACTTCTTCAGATACCGATGAACGTCAGAACGGAAAGAAGATTCAACAATTCCATGTCTGTTCTCAGGGGTCCATTATATTTCGCACTGAGAATAGATAAAGAATATAAAAGCGTAAAACTGAATTACGACAATTATGGCTATATAGGAAGTGTTGACTGGGAGATTTATCCGCGTAGCGACTGGAATTATGCACTGTTTGCCGATCCTGATAATCCTGAAAAATCATTTGAGGTAACTGAGAACAGCATCAGTGCCTGGCCCTTTGCCGACACAGGAGATATGATCTGGTCGGCCGACTCATCCAAATACTATCGGTTTCCAGGCGAACCGCCTGTGATAATAAGATCCCTGGGAGTTAAATTGCAGGATTGGGGAATGACGGATAATTCGGCATCGCCTCCTCCCCTTTCGCCTGTAAAGAGCCACGACCAACCCGAATCGGTAACACTTGTTCCTTACGGGTCAGCCCGTCTAAGGATAACAGAGTTTCCTGTAGTTGAGGTGAAAATAATGCAGGATTTCTAAACCCCGGACTTATCCTTCCCTGCGAAAACTTTTTCTTTCGCGTTTTTCCTGACCCGGTTCTGAGGGAACGGAAAGCTTAACGATTATCTGGCTGCCGTCAAGCTCGGTATTATTGAGCTTCTCAATTGCTTCGTAAGCTGCCCTTTCGTCGGGCATCTCGACAAAGCCGTAACGTTTTGAGAAGCCTGTGTTTTTGTCAATGATAACCTTTGCGGAAGCCACCTCTCCGAATCTGCTGAAAAGCCGCTGAAGATCCTCACCCTTGGTCTTCGAACTCAGTTTGGCTACAAAAATGTTCATCTGAAAAAAAATTGGTTAACTAAGAAATAAACGCACGAAAAAGCATTTTGTTCGCCTCATAGCCCCTGGTGCAGTACAAATTTACAATAATCTGAAATCCAAAACAAAAACATTCCGGAATCGTAGGGCTCAATATATTTATCGTTGGGCTCAAACTCCTGGTTGAGCCCCCTCTGACACCGTTGGGCATAGCGTCCTCGCTAAGCCCCCTCTGACACCGTTGGGCTTAGCGTCCTCGCTAAGCCCGGTGAAATTGTATTTATTCTTGATTTTTCTTAATTTTACTTTTAATATGTCTCTAGCTTATAAAATAATTGATCAAACTAAACTGTATTTTGTTACCTTCCGTGTTACAGGATGGGTTGATATTTTCACTCGAGACAGCTATAGAAATATAATTATTGACAACCTGGAATTTTGCATACAAAATAAAGGCCTTGAAATATATGCCTGGGTGCTGATGAGTAATCATCTCCATCTGTTATTAAAAAGCAATACCGGTAATCTAAGCGGAACAATCAGAGATTTCAAGAGTTACACAGGTAAAATGATTATTAATGAAATCATTAATGGAACTGAAAGCAGAAAAGAGTGGATGTTAAAACTTTTTCTAAGAAAAAGCTCAGATGACAATAAACATGGTCAATATCAAGTGTGGGCGCATAATAACCATGCTGAAATAATTGACAGTGATAAATTTATTGAGCAGAAGCTGGAATACATTCATATGAATCCTGTACGAAATGGACTGGTCGTCAGACCGGAAGATTACAGATATTCGAGTGCTGTTGATTATTCAGGAGACAAGGGCATGATAACAATTAACAGAATAATGCTTAAGTGGAAAACATACCGATAACATAATTCAATCGGCTGAACGAGGACGTTCAGCCGAACACTATAGAACCGTTGGGCTCAAACTCCTGGTTGAGCCCCCTCTGACACCGTTGGGCTTAGCGTCCTCGCTAAGCCCCCTTTGACACCGTTGGGCTTAGCGTCCTCGCTAAGCCCAATAAAATAGAATCTATGTTCAGCCGAACACTCCAGAAACGTCAGGCTCAAAATCCTGGCTGAGCCCTTGGTGAACTAATAACCTATCCGCTGAACGATGACGTTCAGCCGAACACTATGACACCGTTGGGCTCAACGTCCTCGTTGAGCCCTGTAAAAACCATTTCCAAGAAACCGGCTGAACGAGGACGTTCAGCCTTTAAAACAGATCTTGAAGGTTTCTTTTTAATATATCTAATATATTAATAATGTTATAATTAAACAACTCTAAGAAGTACTAAGAATCAATTATTTAATTTAATAATACCAGGCTGTCCTGCGCAGGGGCAGGCCGGAAAAGGCGCGAACTTCAGACTTTTTTGGGAGCGTGAAGCCAAGGGTATTTTGCCAAAAAAGGCTGAAGTTGTCTTTTCCGGGCTCTTTTTCTTTGGTTACTTTCTTTTGGAGAAGCAAAAGAAAGTAACATAACC
>JARKQN010000018.1 GCA_029974835.1 Bacteroidales bacterium | reverse complement strand
TGTTTCAGGATTCAGGCAAGCCTTCAGAAGTATCAGGATTAGCTTCGCTGATCCGTATTGGTGAGTCGACAGAAGAAAAATCCCTCATTCGCTTCGCTCATGTCCGGTCTTTTTTGTTTGTTTCAGGATTCAGGCAAGCCTGATCCTTTCACAAACAAAAAATCCCGGACGCCTTCGGCGTACAGGGATTTTTCTTCTGTCGGGGTGGCAGGATTCGAACCTGCGACCCTCTGGTCCCAAACCAGATGCGCTAACCGGGCTGCGCTACACCCCGCACTTGCAAAAATGCCAATAAAATTGCCCCGCAAAAATAGAATTACTTTTTAATATCTGGTAATGGCTAAATTAAAAATTTGTATTCAGAATTGTTTGTCAGAAAAAAAACTGATATTTGAATTAAAATAGAGAGCTGCAAAAAAACAATTTTAATAAATCTTTACTCATGACTAAAATTTCTAAGATTTCCGTATTTGCAACTGTGTTAATTACAGTTTTGTCAGCTGCAAATTTATCCGCTCAGGATAAGAGACCTTCAGGCGGATCTGTTAACCTTACCTATAGTATTCCTCAGGGTCAAACTCTTGCTTACAGCCTTACCTCGGTGATAACGCAACAGATGGATATGCAGGGACAGTCGGTAATGGTACTTGTCAACAACAAGCTGGCTTACAGGGCAAAAGAAGCTGGCAAACAGGACGGCAACCAGGTGCTTGAGATTACGGTCGATACATTGACCATCACCGCTGAGGCAATGGGAAACAGTACAGGCGGCAATATTACTGATGTCACAGGAAAACCGTTTAAGATGACCATTTCACCTTCCGGAAAGGTTATAAGCATTTCGGGTGCCGATAATTTGGAGTATTCAGTTGAAGGTCAGCAGGGAGGAAATCTCGGGCAGACATTCAGGGATATATTGCCAACCCTGCCTGCCCGTACGGTGCGCCCCGGAGAGGAGTGGACCGACAGAGATACTGTAAACAGGCAGACTGCCGGTGCAAAGGTTTTTCAGGTCGCCGAAACAGTGAACAAATACGTGGGTAATGAAACCATAAACGGAATACAGTGCGCGAAAATAACATCCACAATCAACGGGACCATGGAAACCACAACCCAGAGCAATGGCATGGATATTTATATTCACAGGCCAACGTCGGGGCAGGCAACAGTCTATTTCGCAATTGGCTCTGGTTATGTTGTGCGACAGGATGTTAATACAAAACTAAGCGGAACAATTGAAATATCAGGACCGGCAAGTATGTCCTTTCCCGTTATTATGGACACTTCCACCAGGATGGTGCTCAGGTGATGGTTTAGTGTCAGCGCCGGCCGGCAGCTTTTATGACTATCCCGCTTACCGGCGGACGTCCTTTTGTTGAAATTTTTACAGGAGTCCTGATTTCCCGGGGGTCTGTATAAATCTGAATGTAATATAATCCCTCCCTGCTGAAAGTGAGAGGAATCTCGTATGACGTTCCCTGCCTGTATCGTGCGAGCTCCCATGCCGGTATCCTGTGTACCGCTTCTCCGGAAAAGTCTTCATAACTTCCCTGCCTGGGTTTTTGTCCGGGTTTCAGCGGTGAAGGAAATTTTTCATAATAACTTACCAGGAAAAACAGGAAAGATTCGCCACGTGTGTCAACCCTTAGCCTGACTTCTTCATTGAGATTGGCAATGGAGGGGACATCCGGAAATTCGAGATACCTGTTTATGAATTCCTCGTAATACCTGAACTGATTTCCGGTTAAATGATATCCGATACCTACATAATTATGAGCCTTGTCGGTAATATTTCTTTTATGTCCGTCGGCCGGAGCCTTCTCCGACATAAAACTTTTGTGTCCCTTCTCCATCAGCGACAGTATCCCGGCAGGCGATGTGTCAAGACTGCCGGTTGTCCACTCCCCGTATGCATTTTCAGAGACATGGTCATAGCCACCTGCAAAAGCATACCTCTGATATGGTTTCTCACCCTTCAGATTCCAGTGAGAAATATAGCCGTTCTCTGCTGCCTCACGGCTCATCATGTTTGCCACCCTTGAAGCAAGAATGTCGAGTTTTACAGGCTGTACCCTGAATTTTCTGCGGCTGTCATTTATTGTTTCAAGCTGTTTAAGTTTCAGCAGCAGCGCTTCTTCATTGTCCCTGTACTCAATCAGCCTTGTCTCGCGGTTATTGAGATTCCGGTAATATTCAACCTCTTTATCCGTTTGGGCAATTGCGGCACAGAAGTTAAACCCTGCAGCCGGTATTAAAGCAAGAAGGAATACTCTTTTAATTCTCATATCTTTTGAACAATCCTCAACCGGTTTTGTTAAAGATAAAAAAAGTAAAACAATGAAAAGAGTATTAATCCTTATTTCGGTAACAATGGTTTTATCGTTGAATGGTTTTACGCAGAAACAGAGTTTTTATGATTTCAAGGTTAAGACTCTCGAGGGCGAAACGTTTGATTTTGCCACTCTGAAGGGCAAAAAGGTTATGATTGTAAATACGGCCTCAAAATGCGGCTATACGCCACAGTATAAGGAACTTGAGGAACTATGGGATCAGTACGGCGGTAAAAATTTTGTTATTATCGGTTTTCCGGCCAATAATTTTGCCAACCAGGAGCCCGGCTCTGCTGAAGAGATAAGGGAATTCTGCACAAAGAATTACGGGGTCTCGTTTCCGATGATGGAGAAAATCTCGGTAAAGGGTTCAGATATTCACCCCGTTTACCAGTGGCTTACCCAGAAATCCAGAAACGGGGTAATGGATTCGGATGTTAAATGGAACTTCCAGAAATACCTTATTGACGAAAACGGCAATCTTGCGGAAGTGCTTCCGTCGAAAGAAAAACCCAATTCCGATAAGGTAATTTCGTGGCTGGCGGTTAAGTAGATCCCGATCCCGGGAGGATAAACTCAGGTTGTTCCGCAGTTAATACGTTTAATGTATTCGTAGACCTCAATCTGCGAATGCACTGTTTTTTCTCCCTTGCTGGTAATTTTATTTAGTTGCAGAGCATCGAGTTTCCGGGCCTTCACATTATCGTGCCATTGAATATCAAATATCTTTTTCAACTGTTTTCTGATTGATTCGTCAAATACGGGACATGTAACCTCAATTCTGTGATCAAGATTACGCGTCATCAGGTCGGCAGAAGATATATAAACCTCTTCATCGCCTCCGTTGTGAAAAATCATGAACCTTGTGTGTTCCAGGAATCTGTCGACTATTCCAATGGCCTTGATATTGTCACTTACGTTTTTTATACCGGGCACAAGTGAGAACATCCCTCTGACAATTATCCGGATATCTACCCCGGCCTGGCTGGCCTCGTAAAGCTTGTCAATAGTTTCCCTGTCGGTGATATTATTGAGCTTCAGCCATATAAATGATTTCTTTCCTGCAGTTGCATTTTTTATCTCGTTGTCTATAAGGAGGTTTATCTTATTGCGGAGGTGAAATGGTGACAGGATGAGATGGTAATAGTTATCCTTCCTGTAGTTTGCCTGGAAGAAATTGAATACCTTGAAAACCTCGTTTGTAATCTTTTTTTCTGTAGTCAGCAGCAGGTGGTCGGTGTATATGCGTGCAGTATCTTCATTGAAATTACCGGTTCCTATGGCAGTATATCTTTGTGTTACGTCGCCCTTAACCCGGGTTATCAGACAGAGCTTTGCATGAACTTTCAGGCCGGGGACGCCATAAATGACTTTGACGCCTTCGTTCATCAGTTTATTTCCCCAAAGGATATTTGCTTCCTCGTCGAATCTTGCCTGAAGTTCGACAATTGTGGTTACGCTCTTGCCGTTGCGGACAGCATTTAAAAGGGCGTTAATCACACTCGAATTCCTTGCGAGCCTGTAAAGAGTAATCTGGATCGATGTCACAAGGGGATCAATGGATGCTTCCCTCAGAAGATCGATAAAATGATCGAAGGGATGATAAGGGAAGAAAAGCATTATATCCTTTTTAAGCATCGCCGAAAGGACGCTTTTGCCCGGATGAATATCGCGGTGGGGAACAGGAATAATCGGTTCATAGTAAAACTTTTTCTTCCCGACGGCAGGGAAACTCATTAAATCCTTGAAGTTATGATACCTTGTTCCGGGAATAATGACATCCTCAGCACCAAGGTTGAGTTTTGAAGTAATCAGTTTCAGAAGATCAGACGGCATATCACGGTCGTGAATAAACCGTACCGGTACTCCTTTCTTTCTCTGCTGCAGGCTTCGGGACAAATTGTCTATATAGCTGGCGAGATAGTCATCGGCCAGTTCAAGTTCAGCATCCTTGGTCAGTTTGATTGTGTAGGCCGATATCTCATCAAAGTCGAATATAAAGAATACCTCCCTCATACCGAACCTTATCACATCATCGAGGAAGATCAGGTACTTTTCCCCGTTGCGTTCGGGCAGAACAATGAACCTGGGCAGTACGTTTGAAGGAATCTCGAGAAGCGCGTATCTTTTTTTGTTGTTTTTCTTTTTCTTAAGAATTATTCCGAAATAGATGGCGTCGTCGGTAAGGTTCGGAAGGTTCGAGTCGGGCTCTATCAGAAACGGCATAAGCCTTGTACGCACTTCGTTGCGGAAATAGGATTTCACATAGGCCGATTGTTCGTTATCCAGTTCCTTTTCATTGATAATGTGGATACCGTTCCTGGCCAGATCCTTGAGGATTTCGGAATATGTTTTCTCGAACAGTTCATTTTGTTCAAGAACAATCTTCTGAATTTTTCTGAGGGTTGGTTTCGGATCGTAACCGAGTATCTCTTTTGCCTTTCTGCCGTAGTAGGAAAGTCTTTTAAGGGTGGCCACCCTGACCCTGAAATACTCGTCAAGGTTATTTGAGTAAATACCCAGAAACTTTAGCCGTTCAAGAAGGGGAACATCTTTGTTTCCTGCTTCCTGAAGGACTCTTTCGTTAAAAGAGAGCCAGCTTATTTCTTTTGGAATATATTTTATTTTTCCCTCTTTCATGGCAGGAAAATTAATTCAGGACTTCCTTTGCCTTTTCCGGCTTCATCCCATTGCCTGATATCGAAAGAGAGGCAAACGATTCCGCTTTTAGGCACATTTCCGACAACTTCTCGGCTAAGGTAGTTTGCAAGGTTTGTAAATGAGGGGTCATGGCCAAAGAAAACCACCGAATCATAATGCAGGGCATCCGACAGGAGAATCTGCATCATGGTTTTTTCGCTGAACCGGAAATAGAGGTCGCTGCGAAGAAGAATACTTTCAGGTTTGATATCGTATTCCATGGCGAAGATCAGCGCCGTTTCAAGAGCCCTGAAAGCGGGGCTGGAAATCAGCAGTCCCGGATTATTTATCTTTTCTTTCAGCTTTGCGGCCATCAGGTGTGAAAGGCTTTTGCCTTTTATTGTAAGAGATCTTTCATAGTCCGGCAGGTTTGTATCGTGGGCTTCGGCTTTACCGTGACGCATAAAAATAATTCTCTTCATAACTTTTTATGTTTTTTTCAGAATAAGAATCAGTTTCCGAAGCAGGTTCCCATTTCCAGAGCCCTTTTAACCAGAGAATTGTTCTTCTCAACCATTCTTGTTTTACCTGCCACCTCCTTAAGCGGTACTGAGGTTATCTCGCAGTTTTTCTGGGCAACCATTCTGCCGTACTCCCTGTCTGCGATCATATTTGCCGCCGTGGCTCCGAACCTCGAAGCAAGAATTCTGTCCATTGGAGAGGGAGAACCGCCTCTCTGGATATATCCAAGCACTGTTTCCCTTGTCTCCAGTCCTGTCATTTCATTTATCCTCCTTGCAAGGTAACTTCCCGGAGACTTTTCCTTTGAGGGTATCTTTATTCCTTCTGCCACAACAACAATGGAATAAGGTTTGTTTTCTTTGGCTCTTTTAAGAAGATAATCCTTAATGACATTTTCGTCATACGGGATTTCGGGAATAAGGATCACATCGCCTCCGCCTGCAATACCTGAGTAAAGGGCAAGCCAGCCGGCATTATGCCCCATAATTTCTATCACCATAATCCTTTTATGGGAGTTGGCTGTTGAATGAAGGCGGTCGATTGCCTCGGTGGCTATGTTTACCGCCGAGTCGAAACCGAAAGTTACATCTGTACCCCAGACGTCATTATCGATAGTTTTTGGGATTCCCACAACGTTAAGACCTTCCTCGGCAAGCATGTATGCCGTTTTTAAGGTTCCGTTTCCGCCGATGCATACAAGACAGTCGAGCCCAAGCTGCTCATAATGTTCGGTGATAAGGGCTGACTTGCTGATTTCTTTCTTGTTTTTATTGTTATTCTTAAATGGTTTTTCGCGGGAAGTGCCCAGGATTGTCCCGCCAAGGGTCAGGATACCGGAGAGGCTGCTTTCCGTGAGCTGCACATATTCTTTATTGATCAGCCCGGTAAATCCGTCGCTTATGCCAATTACCTCCATGCCGTATTTGACAATGGCTGTTTTACCTACCCCCCTGATTGCGGCATTGATGCCTGGACAATCGCCCCCGGCTGTAAGGATCCCTATCCTTTGTGGTTTTTTGCCTTTTCCCATCTCTTTGCCTCCGTTTTTCAGATATTCATGTATTATGTTTTTGATTTTTACTGATTAAATTTTCTGGTTGCCTGCAATTTCCGGGCTGACGCACTTTGCCGGAGTTCAGTGTCAAATTCACAATATCATTCAAAAGTATCAAATATACTTAAGATAAAAAAACAGTAGTGCCCGGATAAAATTCCAAATGGCTCATAAGATGCTAATCAATAGTTAATTGTATAACTCTCATAGTAGCAAGGTATGGAATCGAAATATTCGTCAGTCTGAATCTGAATGCCATTTTCTGATTTTTCATGTACTCACCCCCTGCCTTCGCAAGGCTCAGGCTTCCCCCTCTCTACGCCGTAGAGAGGGGGATTGAGG
>JARKQN010000099.1 GCA_029974835.1 Bacteroidales bacterium | reverse complement strand
GGCAGTTTTCTCACCCGGCAAAGAATAGGGGAGAGTTATCTCTCTTTTTTTATGAGTTATTATGTATACATAATAAGAAGTCTGAAGGATAACCGGTATTACATAGGATCCACGTCAGATCTTGCCGGGCGTTTAGCTTATCATAATTCGGGTCGTCAAAGGTCGACGAGGCATCGGATTCCGTTTGAATTGGTATATTCAGAAGAATATCCAGACCAGGGATCAGCATTGAGAAGGGAGAGACAGATAAAGAGTTATAAGGGCGGTGATGCTTTCAGGAAACTTATAAACGGGGTGTAGCCCCGCCGTTGGCGGGGCACTACGTTCGGGATCCCGCCAGGGCGGGACTGGTTCAAGTCCAGTCACCCCGACAAAACTCAGGTTTGAGTTAGAGATTGTCGGAAGTTTCCAGCCCGGATGACGTCGGTCAGGCGGGGAATCTTTTCACTCCGACAAACTTAATGAAGAGAGAAAACAGGGGCGGAAACTCTTTTTTCTAACTTTAATCAGAACTTCTTTTCCAGATTTCCTTAAATGATATCATCCATTATCATTAGAGTTTCCCCGGTATAGGCTGTTGTGCGGGGAGGCTTCCGGTTGCCCTGCCGAATACGGTGAATTCAATTACTCCCAGAGGATATGTTTTAGGCCAGCTGGTTATTACAAGTCGTACAAAACGGCACTCCGCCGGGGGAATCTCGTTAAAAATGGTATTACGCGGGATATTATTCTTTGTCTGATCAAGAACATTTGTGAAATTTTTTCCATCCATCGATATTTCCAGCCTGTACTGAAATATGTCAGGTGCCGGCTGTGCAGCAGTGGTACCGGCAGCAGGCCTGGCAAATCCTCGCCTTCCACCGTTGAACATGAGCCGTACACCGTCAATAGTGAACAGTTGAACCACATCAAACCGGGTTGCAGGCGAGAGTTCAATCGTCAGAGTGGGTAATGAGTCAGCCGGAGAAGGCTCCCACCAGGTGCCGCTTGAGTTATCAACTGCATAAGCAGCCTCGCGCCCCGGTGTTTCCGATGAGAAACCTGACAAAGCGTTCATTGCCCGCATCTTGTTTATTGTCAGTGGAAGAGAACCGCTGTCTCCTTTTCGCGGATCAGTAACAACCCCGGGGGCCCACTGTGGTGTGTCGGTAATTTTTACAGACATATTTCCCTTTTTGTCGAAAACGATACGGTCCATTCCTATCCTCCGGCCTCCGGGAGGATTTGACAAAACGATGGTATAGAATTGCCAGAGATTCCCGTCTGGTCCCTCAACAATGCTCCCATGCGCTGTGCCGGTCACCAGTCCTTCGGTTTTACGAAGCAGGGGATTGTTTGGAGCATATCTGAAAGGACCCAGTGGCGATTTTGAGGTGTAGTATCCTCCGGCGTATGTCTTCCACTGAGTTCCGGAAGCTGAATATTCAAGATAGTATGTCCCTTTGTACTTATACATCCAGGGTCCTTCGATCCATGCAACATCGGGGTACTCATTCATCTCTCCGTATCGTTCCCATATGTTGTTGCTGTTGAACCCTATCAGATGTTTTACCGGACCGGCAAATCGTGTCAGGTCGGCGGGATCAAGCTGTACTGCATATATCCCGCTTACACCGCGGCCGGAATAGTACAGATAGGGTTTATTGTCGTCGTCAATGAATATTTCCATGTCGAAAGCGCCGTTCCAGCCACCTGCAACATCAGGGGTGTTTTTCCAGGGACCAAGGCTGGTATAGGGTCCAAGCGGATTGTCGGCTTTGAACAGAGGCCCGTCGTTACCGCACATATAAAAACTTCCGTTATACTTAACCACATCAGGAGCAACAGGAACATTCGCAACGCGCTGAAACGACCAGTTAAGCATATCATCCGAAACCCATGCACCACCACCGGTACAGAACATATAGTATTTGCCGTTTTCACGAATCACCGTAACATCGCCCGACGCGTTGCCTCCCTGGACTATTTCCATAGGCAGGGGATTGCAATATCTGGCAGATTTCCCTATAACGGGGTCCTGAGCAGAAAGGCCGGTCTGTATAAGAAGGCCACAGGCCAGAATTATGGTTCTGAGATTCATGGTGGATGTTTTTAAAGTATGGACTAGAATATTAATATCAATCCAAAAATATAAAAACCCTGACAAAAAAGGATACAAATGATACAAACAGGTATCAGCCATTTAGGAAGAGGCAGATCCTGAATAAAATCATGAATTGGAATATGATATACCTGGAATTGACCGGCAGGCAGACTGCCTTTTAAGGCATTTCAGTCAGGTTGGCAGTTCAGATATTCCCTTTTAAGTTCACTGAATACTTCCTTCACCGTAGAAATCCTGGTTGCCCTGAATGCATTGGTGCCGGCAAAAGCAAAACCATTTCTGAAGTTGCCTTTTAAAGCATTGATGAGAGCTGTTATTATGCAATACGGGCTTCTTGAGATGTCGCATGTACGGATACAATGAAAAGGACACCGCAGAGGTTGTTTCCTTCCTTCCTTCACTTTCCTGAGAAAATCGGATAGAATGGCCCTTCCCGGCAAACCCACAGGGCTTTTTATTATTTCTATATCTGTCTCCGAGGCATCAATATAAGACTGTTTAAAAGCCCTAGGCGCATCACATTCTGCAGTCGTGACAAACCTTGTTCCCATCTGCACACCTGAAGCTCCCAGGTCCATAATGGATTTAATGTCCTTACCGGTATATATTCCCCCTCCGGCTATCAGGGGGATGGGCTTACCGTATTTTTCCTCCCAGGTTTTAATCTCTGCCGAGATTTCAGGTACCAGCTTCTCAAGAGAATAATCGGAGTCACCTATCTGTTCTTCCCTGAAGCCGAGATGGCCTCCTGCCTTGGGGCCTTCAACAACAACAGCGTCGGGCAGATAGTTATATCCTTTAAACCATTTCTCACAGATAATTTTTAGCGCCCTGGCAGAGGACACTATCGGCACAAGTCTGGTCAGGCTTCCTTTGCTGAGAAATGACGGCAGGTCGAGCGGCAGCCCGGCGCCGGCAAAAATTATGTCGGCCTTCTCTGCGATGGATGTTTTAACCATATCGGCGAAATTGGTCATTGCAACCATAATATTCACACCGATTATTCCACGCGTTTTTTCCCTGGCTTTCCGGATCTCTTCTTTAAGGCCCGAAATATTGTCCTGGATAAAATTCCCGGTGAGACCTTTATACAGAAGCCCCAGTCCTGCACTGGATATCACACCTATCCCTCCTTCATTGGCCACAGCAGAAGCGAGCCCCGATAAAGAAATGCCAACTCCCATGCCTCCCTGGACAATTGGAACCGATGCTGAAAGATTACCTATTATTAATGGTTTCATATTTTTTGAATTATTAAAAGGAATTTCATGATCCTTCTTACGGGCTGACCCGGGAAAAGATATATGAAGGAAACCCTTTCTTCTGTTTATAATTTTTCTGGATGTTTTTCCGGCAGGGGAAATTATTCCGGTACTGACGGGGACTAAAGGCAGTATGGATTATTTTTCTGAGAACTACAGGGGAACATCTTTTTCATTTATAGTGTCAATAAACTTTTGTCGTTTTACACAAAGAACACAAAGGATATCCCTTAATGGCCTTCGCGACTTTTGTTTAAAAATTCTTTAATTAACAAGTCACTTTAAAATCTTATGAATTATTAGTTCGGGTCAAAGGTAACCAAAATAACAGTATGGCAACGGAAATTCCCGGGAATGATGAAATAAAATACATTTATTAAAATAAAGGCAGGCAATTACCAAAAAATTTTTATCCCATTGTAAATAATCTTCTTTTACCTTAGTTCTGCCTGCAATGGTTGTTTGCAGAAGAAAATGAAAAGAAATTCTGCCGGTTTTATTGGAAGAATCAGTTTATTTATTGAAAATTAACAAATTAATCCGGATATTAAATGTATATTTGCAGTTCATTTAATAATTAATTTTTATCATGAACAAAGGAACAGTAAAATTTTTCAATGAATCAAAAGGATTCGGATTTATCAAGGATGAAAACTCTTCAAAGGAGTACTTCGTGCATTCCACAGGTCTGCATGATTCGATCAAGGACAATGATGAAGTGACTTTTGATGTTGAAATGGGAAGAAAAGGACTAAATGCAGTTAATGTTAAACTTGCGTAGTTTTAAACTATAACCATTTAAGTTTTTGGTCCCGCCAACGGCGGGACTTCTTTTTGTAAACCATGAAATTATGTATGATTCAAAGCAAAAAATATTTAAATCTCCGGATCTTTCAAAACTGAAGGAAGTGATTATTGACCACAGGACTAAGATTTACATTTCTCAGGATGCTGATGCCGAAGAGGCAAAGCTGAGATATCTCTCGAGGATATCGGCAAAAAAAGCTGTTTAGATTCCTCTTCTTCCCCTGAATTATTCGATATGACGCTTGACCCTTATTGCTGAAGGACCTTTTATTCCCCTTACCAGCTCAAAGGAAACCAGGTTATCTTCGGCAACCACTTCAAGCAGACCATTATTGTGAAAAAATATTCTCTGATTTGTTTCCAGGTCACGAATAAACCCGAATCCCTTTGACTGATTGAAGAAAGTAACAATACCCTTGTGCACGAAGCCGGGATCATTTTCGGGTTTATTCCTGGCAGTTTTTATTTCAATGTTTTCTGCCGCAATTTCTGTTTTCTGATCCGGATCGGGAGGGGCGGATGAAATTCTTCCGAATTCATCCACATAAGCTATCATCTCATCAAAGGTTTTCTTTGCTTCGTTCTTTTTCAAAGCACGTTTTTGCTCTTTTTCCTTTCTCTTCTTCTCATTTCTGGCCCTTACTCCCTTTTTCCCGAACGTCTCCTGTGATCTTCCCATATATGTTTTTTTGTCTGAATATATTGTTTTAATCAAATAATCAGCTGCAGAAAATGACTTTCTGCAAGTCAAACCGGACCGTACCAATGATCATGGAATGTTACAGTAAAATCGGGGAGCTGAATTATTGGCCAAAGATAAGATAAAAAAGCATAAAGTCAATTTTGTAATTTTCTTAACATTCCTTTAAAATTTTCTTAAAAAAAGAGATATTGCCAAAAAGATAAATTTGCCGCTGATTCACATATTATCACCGTGGATTTGATTTTAAAAGAATCTTTAAATTTGGAACCCTGTAATTTAAACTAACTGGAGGAAACTATATGTCAGGAAGAATTAAACAGATCGTTTCAATAATGGTGTTGGTTTATTCAACCACCTTTGGCATTCAGGCGTCGCCTCAGGACAGCGTCAGGCTTTACACACCTCAGACAAAAATTTCAACCACACCCGGTCAGTCGCTGGATTATACAATCACTGTTATAAATAACAGCAGTGAAATAAGAAATGTCGATTTGTCGGTGGCAGGTTTGCCGGGTTCCTGGACCTATACTATCAAATCTGGTGGATGGAGTGTGAAGCAGATTTCAGTACTTCCCAAAGAGAAACAGCTGATATCGTTCAGACTTGAAGTTCCTCTCAAGGTTAACAAGGGCATTTACAGGTTTAACTTTTTAGGAGGAAATTATGATGTTCTGCCGCTTGAGGTCAACGTTACAGAGCAGGGTACATTCAAAACGGAATTTACAACAGATCAGCCGAATATGCAGGGTAACTCTAATTCGAGTTTTACCTTCAATGCAACACTTACAAACCGTACTGCCGAGAAACAATTATATTCGTTCAATGCCTATGCTCCGAGAGGATGGAATGTGACTTTCAAGGCGAACTACCAGGCAGTAACATCGGTTAATGTTGAGGCAAACGCCAATACAGCCATCACCATTGAGATCAAACCGCCCGACAGGACGGAAGCAGGTAAATATAAGATTCCTGTTACCGCATCCACAGGATCAACATCAGCCAACCTTGACCTTGAGATTGTTATTACCGGTACATACGGAATAGAATTTACAACGCCAAGCGGATTACTGAGCACAAGACTTACAGCAGGCCAGGAAAAGAAAATTGATCTGATTGTCAATAATACCGGTACAGCCGAATTGTCGGGAATTAACCTGAATTTTTCCGGACCGGTGAACTGGACAGTCGAGTTCGAACCTAAAAAAATCGACAAACTGGCAGCAAACCAGAGCGAAAAAGTGGTTGCAAAACTTAAGGCCGACAAGAAAGCGATACCCGGAGATTATATGGCATACCTTGAGGCCTCAACTCCTGAAGCCACTTCAAAGATTTCATACAGGGTTACCGTCGAGACCCCGCTTTTATGGGGATGGATAGGGATTCTTATTATTGCTGCCGCACTTGGAAGTGTTTATTATCTTTTCCGGAAGTACGGAAGGAGGTAAACTGTGAACGGGAATATCATTGAACTGGTCGATCTGACCAAAAAGTATGGAGATTTTACTGCGGTTGATTCCCTTAACCTGGCGGTAAAAAAAGGAGAGGTTTTCGGGCTTCTCGGTCCAAACGGCGCAGGTAAATCAACCACCATACTTATGCTTCTCGGACTTACCGAACCCACTTCAGGCTCTGTAAGGGTATGCGGTATTGACCCGGTGACAAACCCTATTGAGGTAAAAAAGAGGGTAGGGTACCTTCCTGAAGATGTGGGATTCTATTTCAACCTGACGGGATGGGAAAACCTCATGTTTACAGCCAGGCTGAATTCTCTTTCAGGAAAAGAGGCCGTTGCAAAAGTGAACTCACTTATCGAAAGGGTAGGCCTCCGGGATGCGGCTGAGAAGAAAACCGGACAATATTCAAGAGGTATGATCCAGAGGCTGGGACTCGCTGAGGTACTGTTAAAAAGCCCTGAAGTTATAATTCTGGATGAACCTACACTTGGGATAGACCCTACAGGTGTCGTTGAACTGCTGCAACTAATCGTAAGACTGAGCAGGGAAGATGGCATTACAGTCCTGTTTTCTTCACACTATCTCCACCAGGTTCAGCAGGTTTGCGACAGAGTGGGAATATTTGTTGATGGACGTTTGATTGCCGAGGGGAACCTGAAGCAGTTATCCGGGAAACTTTACGAAGGTGCACCTTATATTATCGAAGCAGGGGTTAATTTTGACGGGATTGATCTTAAAAACACCAGGCCCGAAGAATGGCTCCAGGAGAAACTCAGGGGCATTGAGGGATTCATTGCAGTGAAGCCCGGAGCAGACAGTTACAACATTGAATGCCAGACAGATCTATCCGCTGTAATTTCCAAAACCATTGTAATGGCGGGTGCAGGTCTTAATTACCTTAACAAAAAGGAATACGGTCTTGATGAGATTTACAACCGTTATTTTGAAGGAGGAAGATCAAATGGACGGAGGCATTGAAAAAACAAATAAGCCGGAGATGGACAAAAAGGGGAAAAGAAATGGTTTTCTTTCAGGGTTCAGCGGTCCTGCTTTTTACAAGGCCGATGACAGAGTACTTCACCCGTTCAGCGTTATTGTCCAGAAGGAAATAGCTGATCATGTCCGCAGCTGGCGGTTCCTGATACTGCTGGCTATTATTTCCCTGACATGCCTGGGATCAATGTATACTGCTCTTACAAGTATAAGGGAAGCCATAAAACCAAACGACCCGGAAGGTTCATTTCTGTTTCTGAAACTGTTCACCGTTTCGGACGGCATACTGCCGTCATTTGTGGTTTTCATCAGTTTCCTTGGCCCGCTGCTTGGGATCAGTCTGGGTTTTGATTCCGTAAACTCGGAGCATAACAAAGGTACCCTCAGCAGAATACTTTCGCAGCCTATCCACAGGGATTATATTCTTAACGCGAAATTTGTTGCTGCACTGATCGTAATCAGTGTAATGTTTTTTGCACTTGGTTTTCTTGTGATGGGCTTCGGGCTGATCGCCATTGGCATACCGCCGACTGCCGGTGAATTTTTAAGGATTGTTGTATTTCTTATCATCAGCATAATTTATGTGGCCTTCTGGCTTAACCTGTCAATACTGTTTTCAGTGAGGTTCAGGCAGCCTGCCACTTCCGCTCTTTCGGGTATTGCGATATGGCTCTTCTTTTCGATCTTTTACGGGATGATAGTTGATCTTATCGTAAAGGGCATGGTGCCGCAGGGTTATGCCACAGAGGGTCAGATTATAAACTTTGAGATATTCAGGATGAACCTTAACAGGTTATCTCCAAGTCAGCTGTTCAGTGATGCCACAACCACGCTTCTTATGCCCAGCGTCAGAAGTCTTGGTCCTTTATCAATGATTCAGGTAATGGGCACCATACCTGGTCCGCTAAGACTTACCCAGAGCCTTCTGCTTGTGTGGCCTCAGATTACGGGTCTGGTTGCAGGAACAATAATTTGTTTTGTCTTATCTTATGTTTCCTTCATGAGGAAAGAGATAAGGTCGAGGTAAAAAAACTTTCTGAGTCTGCTTCATCTGTCCGGTTATCTTTTTAAACCCGATAGGTTTTTGCGTCAGGCATTGACAAGAAAATTGTACATCTCCTGGGCGTTTTTGTTTTCCGGATCTGTCTCAAGTGCTTTCCTGAAGCACTCCTTTGCCTTTTCGTATTTGAAGTTTTTCATATATGTTCTTCCCAGATGATAAAGGGCTGAAACATGATCATCGGATTTTTCAAGCAGTTTATTGAAAAAATAGATAGCCTCGTCATACTGTCCTGCCGCTTTCAATGCAATACCCATGTAGTAGTTTGCCATCAGCGTTTCGGGGCAGGAATCAATTAATTTCCGGTAAGAGGCTATGCTGTTTTCCTCCTGGCCGAGGTGATAATATGCCAGTCCCAGCCACAGATAGGTCATGGGAAGATGCTTACCCGTCTTGATAATACTGTTGAATGTTTTCACAGCTTCGGCGAACCTGGTTGCCCTGTAAAGTGCTACCCCCATTCTGTACATAACGTAAGGGCTGTCAGGTTTTATCTTAAGCACCTTTTCGCAGTAGCTTATCGACTTTGCCAGTTCTCCGAGAATGTAATAAACATTTGACAGTTCAAGAAGGATATGTATGTTTTCAGGATTTTCCGATTCAGCTTTCTCAAAATAAGCTGCTGCCTCATTCATGTCGCCTTCCAGCATCTTATGAAAAGCGATGTCGATGCATTTGTGAACCAGTTCAGTCATCGTTTCAGTTTTTAGGATATTAATAATTACGATTGTCTATTGGTATATATTCCCTGTTCCCATAAACGAACCTGAATGCAGGTCTAATAATTCTTTTGGCGGAGAAGGTCAGTTCCTCAATTCTGTGAGTGCACCACCCGGCCACTCTTCCGATGGCAAACAACGGTGTGTAAAGTTCTTTTGAAATATCGAGACATGAGTAAACGAAGCCCGAGTAAAAATCTACATTGATACAAACCACCTTGGTCGATTTTTCACCCTTAAAGATTCTGAAGACCTCCGGTGTAATTTTTTCAACAAGGGCATAGAGTTCAAACTCATCCAGTCTTCCCTTTTCGATTGCAAGTTCACGGGCCTTGTTTTTTAATATGGCAGCTCTTGGGTCGGAGATAGTATAGACTGCATGGCCTATCCCGTAAATCTTTCCTGAGAAATCATTAGCCTGTTTGTTAAGTATTTTAAGGAGGTACGCTTTTACTTCCTCTTCATCTTTCCAGTCTTTTACGTTACTTTTAATATTCTCCATCATTTCGAGTACCCTCACATTGGCTCCCCCGTGAAGGGGACCTTTAAGTGATCCGATGGCAGAGGTTATTGCAGAGTAAATATCAGTTTCTGAGGAACTTGTTACCCGCATGGTGAAGGTTGAGTTGTTACCTCCGCCGTGTTCGGCATGAAGAACAAGAAGCAGGTCGAGAAGATCGGCCTCTATCTTTGAAAATCCGTTGCAGTCACCTTTCAGAAGGTAGAGGAAATTTTCAGCTGTGCTGAGGTTAGGCTGACTATGCCTGATTGAGAGGGTTTTACCCTGGAACATATGTCTCAAAGCCTGATAGGAATATGCTACGATTGTCGGAAACTTGGCAATCATATTCAATGACTGCCTGATCATATTATCAGTTGAGATATTGTCGGGGTTATCATCCAGTGTATAAAGCCCCAGAACAGATCTGGCAAGAATATTCAGGACATTTCTCCCTTTCATGGAAAGAATCATGTCTTTTGTAAATTCGTCGGGAAGAGGGCGTAAAGAAGCAAGATATTTTGTGAAATAATCAAGATCCTCCCTGCCGGGCAGCTTTCCGGAAAGAAGGAGATAGACTGTCTCCTCAAAGCCGTGCCTGTTATCCTTCTGGAAACCTTCAACTATTTTCTCGATATCTATACCCCTGTATAATAAACGGCCAGGTACAGGAATGACTTTATCACCCTCTTTCTCATAACCAATTACCTGCCCGACATTGGTAAGCCCTACAAGTACTCCTGAACCGTCCGAGTTACGGAGTCCGCGTTTTACATCGTATTTTTCGAACAGAGAGGGGTCGATCTGACAGGCACTCTTAACTGAAGCTTCAAAATGCTGAAAGAAATCCTTGTTTTCCATAGGTAAAGATTTTTTCGGTTAATTTTTAATATTGGAAATAACAGCATCGGCAAATTCAGATGTTTTCAGAAGTTTTGCACCTTCTGTAAGCCGGTGAAAATCATAAGTCATCATCTTTTTTTGGATGGTTTTTTCAAGTCCGAGATAAATATTATCTGCGGCCTCGTTCCAGTTGATATATTCGAACATCAGGGCACCTGAAAGGATTACCGAACCCGGATTTACCTTATCCTGGTCGGCGTATTTCGGTGCCGTGCCATGTGTTGCCTCAAATATTGCATGGCCGCTGTCGAAATTGATATTGGCCCCCGGAGCAATTCCTATGCCTCCTACTATTGCAGCAAGAGCATCTGAAATATAGTCTCCGTTGAGATTTAATGTCGCAATCACCGAGTACTCAGCCGGCCGTGTAAGTATCTGTTGAAGAAATGCATCAGCGATGACATCTTTTATAATCAGCTTTCCTTCCTTAATTGCAGCGATTAAAGCCTCGTCGGCTTCCTTATAGCTTTTTTCGCTGGCAATTTCGTTGTATTTAAACATCGTAAACACCTTATCCCCGAACTCACGCTCAGCGAGTTCATATCCCCATTTCATGAAAGATGCCTCCGTGAATTTCATAATATTCCCTTTGTGGACAAGGGTAACGGATGGGAGTTTTCTTTTCAGGGCAAAGATGATGGCCTGTCTGATCAGTCGTTCCGAGCCCTCCCGGGAGACCGGTTTAATGCCTATGGAAGAACTTTCGGGAAAGCGGATAGATTTCACTTTCATTTCTTCTGTCAGGAATTGAATTAACTTACGTACCTCAGGAGAACCTTCCATAAATTCGATACCTGCATAAATGTCTTCAGTATTTTCCCTGAATATATGCATATTGACATCTTCCGGTTTTTTGACAGGGCACGGCACACCACGGAAGTATCTGACGGGTCGGTAGCAGGTGTAAAGGTCGAGCATCTGGCGTAGTGCGACATTGAGCGACCTCATTCCTGTACCTACAGGAGTAGTAAGGGGTCCCTTTATACCGACAAGGAATTCCCGGAACGCGGAGAGCGTTTCCTCAGGCAGCCAGTTGCCCGTAAGCTTAAATGCCTTTTCTCCGGCAAGCACTTCTTTCCATTCTACTTTTCTCCGGGCCCCGTAAGCTTTCTCTACTGCTGCATCGAATACTCTAACGGAGGCTTTCCAGATATCCCGCCCGGTTCCGTCACCTTCTATAAAAGGTATGATTACGAAATCCGGGACAATTAATTTTCCGTTTTCAAACCTTATTTTTCCGGCCATAACTTTTATTGGTTCTTATCAGGTTAAGTGCACTCCCCGCCTTAAACCATTCGATCTGTTGTCTGTTATAGGTATGAAGTGCATAAATGGTTTCTTTCATCCCGTCGGGATGATTCAGTATTATTTTCAATGGTACCTCCGGAGTAAGATCTCTGAGACCTGTAATATCGATTACATCTGTTTCTCTTATCTTATCATAATCACTCTTTTCTGAGAAAATAAGGGCAAGCACGCCCTGCTTCTTAAGATTTGTCTCATGAATTCTTGCAAAAGATTTTGCAATTATGGCTTTAATGCCAAGAAATCGTGGTTCCATTGCTGCATGTTCGCGTGAAGAACCCTCTCCGAAATTTTCTTCACCGACAACGACAGAACCTGCTCCCGAAGCTTTATAATGTTTGGCCACAGCAGGGACAGGTTCATATTTACCGGTGTAGATGTTAAGGACGGAGTTGGTCTTGTCATTAAAGAAATTCACAGCTCCGATCATGTAATTTTCAGAAATATTTTTAAGATGTCCCCGGTATTTCAGCCAGTATCCTGCCATGGAGATATGATCTGTGGTGCATTTGCCTTTTGCCTTTATGAGAAGGGGAAGCCCGATAAAGTCGTTGCCGTCCCAGGCAGGGAAAGGCGTGAGAAGCTGGAGTCTCTCTGATTCCGGGTTTATATTTATGGTAACTGATTCCGGATCATCGGCAGGCTTCTGAAGGCCGGCTTCAGTATCTGCAAATCCCTCCGGTGGAAGTTCGTACCCGGATGGCTCGGAAAGTTTCACCAGGTCGCCATCGCGGTTAATCAAATAATCTGTAAGCGGGTTAAAAGTAATGTCTCCTGCAATTGTAAGCGCCGTAACTATTTCGGGCGAGGCAACGAAAGCATGAGTGTTGGGATTTCCGTCACTTCTGCCGGCAAAGTTTCTGTTAAATGAATGAATTATTGTATTGACTTTTTTATTGTCTGTATTTTTTCTGTCCCATTGACCAATACAAGGCCCGCATGCATTTGCAAAAATTTTTCCGCCCATTTTCCTGAAAATCTCCAGATAGCCATCTCTCTCAGCCACCTTGCGAATTTGCTCGGAACCGGGAGTGACAGTAAACTGAGAACGGGCAATGAGCTTCCTGGTTAGGGCATCGGCAGCTACGGAAGCGGCACGGGAAATATCCTCATAGGACGAATTGGTGCATGATCCAATTAGACCTGCTTCAATCTTAACAGGCCAGTTGTTAACAGCAGCAGCATTTCTCATTTTTGAAACAGGAGTTGCCAGGTCGGGAGTAAAAGGACCGTTAATGTAAGGTTCAAGTTCAGAAAGGTTTATTTCAATAAACCGGTCGAAAAATTTCTCAGGCTCTGCATAAACTTCGGGGTCGGCGGTAAGATTGTCTCTGTTTTTTAGTGCAAGTTCCGCTACTTCATGGCGGCCAGTTGCAGAAAGATATCTGGCCATGGAATCATCGAAGCCGAAGAGTGATCCTGTGGCTCCAACTTCAGCACCCATATTGCACACCGTTGCCTTTCCGGTGCATGACAATGATTGAGCCCCTTCTCCAAAATATTCAATAATATATCCTGTTCCTCCTTTTACTGACAGAATTCCGGACAGTTTAAGAATTATATCTTTTGCCGATACCCATCCATTAAGTTTACCTGTCAGTTTTACCCCTAAAATCAAAGGAAATTTCAGTTCCCATCCTAATCCGGTCATCACATCAACGGCATCGGCTCCGCCTACACCTACGGCCACCATTCCCAGTCCTCCGGCGTTAACGGTATGCGAGTCGGTGCCTGTCATCATTCCACCCGGGAAGGCATAGTTTTCAAGCACTATCTGATGAATAATTCCGGCCCCGGGTTTCCAGAAATCAATGCCGTATTTATTACAGGCAGAGCTCAGAAAATCATATACTTCCTGATTGGCCGACAATGCAGCGGTTAAATCATCCGAAGCACCATCTCTGGCATTAATAAGATGATCGCAATGTACAGATGCCTGGACCTCTGAAGATTCTTTCCCGGAAAGCATGAATTGCAGCAGAGCCATCTGGGCTGTAGCATCCTGCATTGCAACCCTGTCGGGTTCGAAGATGGCGTAATCGGTTCCCCGTTTGTAATTCCTGAGAGTTGACAGGTCGGATAAGTGGGAATATAAAATCTTCTCACTGTACGAGAGAGGTTTCCCGATGATTTTTCTGACTCCATCAGTAATCAGGGAGAGTCTTTCGTAACATGCTTCAATGAGTCCGATGTTGAAAATCATGAAAGGATTTTTTCTGCAGTTTCTGATTTAACCAGTTCCTTTTCAAACAGAGCGCTGTTAAAAGTGAATCTGTTCGACAGGAATTCCATAAGCCGGGAAGCATCTTCAAATGCGTTTCCGAGGCATGTTGATGCACCCGGTGAGGGTGTGATGTTGAATATAATTTTATCCCCGGTAATCTTTGCTTCGCCCAGTTCGAGCTTTCGGGTCTCATTATTTATAATCTGGGGCCTTGTGCCGCCAACCTTTTTGGCAAATTTTATTTCTTCCGCTCTGATAGCGGGTACGATCTTCCTTATTTCCTTAATAAACATATTTTTTCCTATCCAGGGGAAGTCATAAATGACATTTCTGAGCAGGTAGTTAAAGACCATTTTATCGGAAGATATTTTCAGGATGCTCAATAGAGGTTTCAGGCTGAAGCCGAAAGTTTTCCAGTATCCCCAGAACGTGGATTTCCTGTATCTCTCAAGAAAAAATATGGGTTTGGCAGTAGGGCCGAATCTTGTAATATTTTCATCTTGTACTTCAGGATCGCCATGAACCGCAGCGAAGGGAAGCTTTGGGTTTTGCATGGTATAAACCTTGCCGTTAAGTACTTTCGGGCCGGTATAAAAACTTCCGGCCATAGAAAGTATTGAGTATTTCTTCCCGTATCCAAGAGATTTTGCAAATTTGAGGCTATAGCTTCCGGCTGCCACCACAACGGCCTCAGCTTCAAATTCGCCCTTATCGGTTCTGATTAGGTAAGTATCTTCTTTCCGTAAAAGCTTTCTGACTTTTGTTAAAAGGTGGATTTCCACTGAAGGATTTAAGACCCTGGCATTATTTACAAAAGAGTGACATAGCTTTCCAAAATCAACCGTATAGCCGTCTTCGGTTACCAGGGCAAGTAAATCCTCTTCAGGGTTACGACCTTCAAGAATTCTTGGTTCAATCCTGCCTATTTCTTCCTTTTCAGCTATCCTGAGCTTTGGAAATAGGCTTCCGAAAACCTTGTATCTTTCACGCAGAGTATTTGTCTGTTCTTTTCCTACGGCGAGAACCATTTTGGGAACTTTGATAAAAAGCTTTTCATCACCTTTTATACTCTTTTCATTTTCGAGATAGTTCATAACCATATCGGCATATCGTTTTACCTTTTTTGCTTTTTCATAGGTGTAATTCGTTTCGATATCTCCAAAATGGAGTGTCTGGCTGTTCATAAAAGGAGAGGAATTCACAAGCCCCAGGTCAGGGCATTTCTCAAAAAGTGCTATGCTTTTTACATCGGTATATTTTGAAAGGGTGTATAACAGCGCAGTGCCGCTTACACCACCACCTATGATAATAACATTGTACTTCATATTCAACCAGGGCTTAATATTTTAAAAAACTATGAATGAAGAATTCGATAAGGTTAGGGAAACACCTTCCAAGAAAATTCATTTTAAGTCAGTTTTCCGGAAATGTTGTAAATATCAGGTTTAGAATAAATTGAACTGTTATTCCGATAACAAAAAAGAGTACTACGGTTGCTTTTCCGGAATACTGTTCCCTGAAAAATAAAAGGGTTAAGAATGGGTCAGCCGTGATGATTTGAGACCGTGACTGCCGGTTAATTTTTCATTAAGGGCACACTGATGAGACAGATTTAATCAATAGAGATATCTGTGGCACTCCGAACAATTAGCTTCTTTCCATACAGTTCCTATGTCGATTGGATGTATGAATTCGAGCGTGTCATTTACTGTGGCAAACTGCATCATATTCTTTTTACCCTGACCTATAATTGTATGACACAGATTACAGTCTCTTGTAATTCTGCGTCCATTATCGGAAACAAATGCATCGTTATGGCATCTGAAGCAGCCTTCCGATTCAAGATGGCCTATATGGTTCGGGTAAACATCATATGTAACCTTCATGGAAGGAAAAGTGTTTTTGCTGAATTCCGATTGCAAAGCCGATATAGCCTTATCAATTAAATCTTTGTGTGCATCATAGTACTCAGGTAACTCTGATTTGTAGAAAGCACTGATTGATTCCCTTATTTGAATTATTGCGGAATCCTTATCGGGAAAATTATTGCGAAGGACCTCCATGGCGGCCTTTTTGATAAAAGGTATATTCCCTGATATTTCATTTTTCAGCATGGCATTGTCGAAATAGACCGGAGGGGAGTTATAAATGTGAGTTGGTCTGTTATGGCAGTCAATACAATCCATACTCCTTTTACCTGATGCGTTTATAATACTGTCGGAAATATCAATATCAGGATTCTTGTAAAATGTAGTTTGTCCGGTGGATTTATTGGTATATTTTATCCATGTAATCACTTCGCGCTGATCATTTTCTGAGATGTATTCAATATTCACATCGGGGTTTATATGCCAGTGGATTCCCTCATTAAGACCAAGATTACTGTACTGAGGACCGGTTTTCATCTGCAGTACAATATCCCATTCAGTGTTCAGGGAGTCGGCCATGTAATACTTTTTCGACTGAAGGGTTCTTGAATAAAATTTTTGTGGCCAGTGGCATTGCTCACATGTTTCCCTGGCAGGTCTCAGGTCGTGAAGCGGGGTAGGAATGGGAGTTTTGTAGGTTTTTGCCAGGACGGCATATACCTGATGCAGGCCTGATAATTTTGATTTTACGTACCACGAAGCTCCGCTTCCGACATGGCACTCCACGCAACTTATATTGGCATGGGGAGAATTCTGATAGGCTGTATATTCAGGTTCCATTACCTTGTGACAAAGAGTGCCGCAGAAAGGAACTGATTCGGTAAGATGGTAGGCTTCGAAGCTGCCATATGTGGATAGCAAAAGGATAATAAGGGTAATAATTGTGAATGTGACAAAAGCTTTTTTATGATTTGGGTTGTTAAGATCTACCACGGGCAGACGTTTGGAATCTGCTTTTAATCCGGCGATCGCTTTACGCCGTGAAATAATTATGCCTGCCGGCATCATCAATAAACCGAGCAGCATAAATCCCGGAAGAATTATATAAATGAATAATCCGAGATATGTTTCCTGCTCATCGAGAATGGTGGATATAAGAAAAAGGATTATTATCAAAGCCAGATTGATAACGGCAATCAGCAATCCGATAATTGATATCCAGTTCTTTAAGGGCGAAGGTAGTTTCATGGCATGGAAGGTTGAAATAATTAACAATAACAAAAATAGATTAATCCGGCAGCCTGAAACGATAGATGATAAATATAAGTTTCCAGCCCTATCCGGCTTCAGCTTCCAAGCAGGAGTTTTACTTTTTCCGAAATTTCTCTGCCTTCGGCTTTACCTGCAAGTTCTTTCATCGCTATTCCCATTACCCGTCCAATGTCTGCCGGAGTCTTAGCCCTGGTGTGTTCAATGATGATTTTTACAGCAGTTGTTAATTCATCATCGCTCATTTTTGCCGGCAGATACTTTTTCAGAATATTTGCTTCAGCCATCTCTTTCTCAAACAGATCGGGCCTGTTGTTTTGCTGGTAAATTTCAGCAGATTCATGTCGTTGTTTCACAAGTTTCTGAAGGATTTTAATCTCTTCTTCAGGAGTCAGAACGGCTTCGGCACCTTTTGCAGTCCTTGCAATTGTGAAAGCTGTCTTTGCCGCTCTCAGAGCATCAAGTGTGAGAGAATCTTTTGCCTTCATGGCAGCCATCAGGTCGGCTGATATTTTTTCGGTTAGTGACATATACTGTAATTTTGATTTCAAAGTAAAATTATGAATGATTGATGACAAATCAAAGCTGCCTGGAGATCATTAATTGTTTGGTGAATCTTTCCTTATGGCTGGTGCTGCGGAGATATATATTTTCAGTTTTGCAGGAGGGGGTTAATTTCGGGGAGTGGGGTGGTTTCTATGAAAGAATAATTACCAAATAATAAAAATTATCAAATAAAAAAGATTATCAAATAGTAGAAAATATCAGAAAATAAAGATTATCAGGTAATAAAAACTATTAGTTGATAAAGATTATCAGGTAATAAAGAGTATTAGATGATAAAAAATATCAGATAATAAAAATTATTAGTTGATAAAAAATATTAGATAATAAAATTTACTAGATAATAAAATTTATCAAATAATAAAAATTCTAAACTGGCAATCACCTGAAATCAGACCATATCCCGGATAATACCCCCGCTTGTCCTCCCCGAAAAATCAGTCAGCAAAAACCGGGAAATACCTTACAGCCTCACAATGGCTCCACATGTATCGTAACATTCAGGTTCCTGTATTTCCTCGTGAGCTCCCCTTCAATCATGTCACAATAGTTATGCGAACTCTCAACCGACTCCCCTCCCGGAATCGAAATATGCAGATCAATAAACAAGTAGTTCCCCGAAGTTCTTGTCCTTAAATCATGATAATTAACCCCCAGGTCATTCAGAAACTCTTTAAGCTCCTCTACCTCTCCGTCTGGCCACGATTCATCAAGAAGGGGTGTAAAAGCCTTCCTGAGCAACCTGTACGATTCCCATAAAATCAAAAAGGCAACTCCAATGGCCGCGGCAGAGTCAAGCCATTTTATTCCGGTTATCAGTATTAAACCAAGTCCTGCTGCAACACCCAGGGAAGTATAAACATCCGTCTTCAGATGAAGAGCATCAGCCTCAAGTGCTACCGAGCCTGTCTCCCTGGCAATTTTGTATAACCTGCGCGAAACAACTATATTAATAACACCGGATACAACCATTACCCCAAACCCTGCCCAAAGAATTTCAAGGTCAGGCGATCCTTCAAGCAGCCTTTTTATTGCTTCAAAGATTATCCACCCTGCTGCAATAAAAATCAGTATCGCTTCCAAAACCCCGGAGATGTTTTCCACCTTGCCGTGGCCGTAGGGATGACGTGAGTCGGGAGGATTATCTGACACCTTCACCGAAAAATAGGCAATTATGGCGGCAAGTAGGTCCATCGAGGAATGTATAGCCTCAGATATTATACTGACCGACCCGCTTATCAGTCCGGTTACCAGCTTGAGTATTATCAGAAATGAATTCGATAGTACCGAAAGTCTTGCAACTCCTGTTTTCAGTTTACTGATGCTTTCTACCATTGAAAAATATCAGGTTTACATTGCCTTCCTCAGATCCGGTTTTCGCTAGACCTCAATAAGCTCATATTCCCGTTTGCCAAGCCCGATCTTAACAGCGTGCTCAAGGCCTGTCTTCCAGTCGGTATCAGGATGTGCCAGAGCGAACCGGTCGTCTGTATTTTTGTCATCGTTTTTGCTTTTTTCATCGATACGGCTTCCCCTGAGTATCGGTGCTGCATTTACCATGTCGGCACACGCCTGGTCAAGGGCAACAGGATCGAAGGAAGCCGCAATGCCGATGTCGGGTACAATCGGATAATCGTTAAATCCCCAGCAATCGCATTCAGGGGAGACATCCATAATGAAATTTATGTGAAATGATGGTTTATCCTTCAAAACCGCATAGGCATACTCTGCAACTCTCTTGTTCACAATCTCTGAGGAGTTCTGCCATACCACCCTGGCAGCATCATACTGGCAGACGGCAATGCACTGGCCGCAGCCGGTACAGAGGGAATAATCTATCCGGGCTATTTTATCCTTCCCTACTTTTATGGCTCCGTAGTTACAGAATTTCTCGCAAACCCTGCATCCTGTACAGTTATTATCATGTATCTCGGGAGAGGACCCGGAATGAAGAAAGAGCTTTCCTCCGACAGACGCACATCCCATACCGATATTCTTCAAAGCACCGCCAAAGCCCGTAATTTCATGCCCCTTGAAGTGATTCATGGAGATTATGATATCGGCGTCGGCAATGGCAGTTCCGATTTTGGCCGACTTGCAGAATTCCATGTTCAGTTCTATTTCCCTGTAATCTATACCCTTAAGCCCGTCGCCGATTATTACCTGGCAATCTGTGGCCAGGGGATTGTACCCGTTTTCAAAGGCAGCCTCAAGATGATCAGGTGCATTTGATCTCCTTCCGTAATAAAGGGTATTGCAGTCGGTAAGAAAGGGAATGGCTTCCTTCTGTCGCAAAAGGCTTACAAGCTGGCGTGTAAAGTTCGGCCTCAGGTAGGCAAGATTGCCCGGTTCGCCGAAGTGAATCTTTATTGCTGTTAGTTTACGTGTAAAATCAATTGTTTCTATACCTGCTCTGCGGACAAGATTGTCAAATTTCCTGAGCAGGTTTGCAGATGGTTTGACTCTCAGATTGGTGAAAAATACTTTCGATGCAGTCATTTGCGTAAATGTTAAATTGATAGCATTTCTGCCAGGGTAAGCAGATCGCGGTTAACATCTTTATGCAGTTTGATAGCCTTGCTGAATGGAACCAGAACAATCTCATCATTCTGCAAACCAACCATTACACTTTTCTGATCATCGAGCAATGCCTCAACAGCAGCAGCGCCAAGTCTGCTTGCATTCACCCTGTCGATGGCTGAAGGTGACCCGCCTCTCTGAAGATGACCGAGAACGGTCACTCTTACGTCAATGTCGGGAAATTCTTTTTTGAATCTTTCGGAAAGGGCTATAGCGCCCCCTTCCTCGTCACCTTCGGCTACAATAATAAGGTTGCTGGATTTCTTTCTCCTGTTTCCGTCGAAAAGAAGACGCTTAAGATCACGTGCTTCCCCCTTCACTTCAGGAATAATAATAGCCTCTGCCCCGGTCGCCAGACCGCTGAAAAGGGCTATGAAACCTGCCTCAGCTCCCATAACCTCAATAAAGAACATCCGCTCATGTGCGCTGGCTGTGTCTCTTATCTTATCAACAGCCTGAACAACGGTGTTAAGGGCTGTATCATAACCTATTGTATAGTCGGTGCCGTAAATGTCGTTGTCGATTGTACCCGGAACGCCGACAACCGGAATATCATACTCTTCACAGAACAGTCTTGCGCCTGTAAAGGAACCGTCTCCGCCAATCACCACCAGCCCGCCGATGCCGGCAGCCTTCAGGTTATGGTAAGCCTTGTTCCTCCCTTCG
>JARKQN010000048.1 GCA_029974835.1 Bacteroidales bacterium | reverse complement strand
TGGTTGATAAAGGTTATTACAGGGCTCAACCTGGAGTTTGAGCCCAACAGAATTGGAGAGTTCGGCTGAGCGTCCTCGCTCAGCCGGTTGGTTCATGGTCATATCAAGGGCTCAACCTGGAGTTTGAGCCCAACGGAATTGGAGAGTTTGGAGTTTGAGCCCAACGACCAGGGATAAAAAAGAAGAGGGTATCCTTTTGAGACACCCTCTTTTTATAGCTTAAACTGACTTGATTATTGCAGTGAAATCAGAACCATAATCTTTCCTGTTCCCGTGCCTGAGAAGCCCTCGACTGCCTTTCCGAGGATGGCGCCCCTGCGTCTCTCGTTTTCGGCAAGAATCCTCTTAAGGTCTTCGAAGTCTTTTGCATCGTTAACATCCAGAAGGCTCCATTTCATTGCACAGCCTGGTGTGGATGATGAAGTCAGGTAGTCTCCTGGCTGTATTGGGCCGTTTTCGCCCGTTACGTTAACCGGTACGCGGCCTGTAAGAGCAAGTTTTGTTGCACTTACTCCTTTCTTTGATTCCCCGGTTTTTTCATCGATTACCAGTTCCATTCCCATGGTGAGATGCGGGTTGGTCGAGATAACACCAAGGATGCCTGCCTGATAAGGTTTAGATGATTTTATGACACTCTCAGTTCTTGCAGGATCAGCTACAACAACATCTGCAGGCTGGGTATTACCGTAAGAATCGTGTATGTATTCGGCTACGTCGATGCTTGCCCCTGAACGAATATTGGCATATAATCCATAGTTGGTTCCTCCAGTTCCTGCCTTATATGAATAAAAGTATCCTGAATATACATTCGATGTTGCAGATGCATTGAACTGGTAAGCATAACTCACTATGCCATAAATGCTGCCTGTACCGTAATTATTTCCATAGTTGAGCTGGGAATATAAACTACCCGAAGCACTCGCGTTATTTTGAGTAGCTGAGTTTCTGATTCCATAAAGTGAACTCGTACCGGCTTTTAGCTGTGCATAGTTGTCGATATATAGTCCATAGGATGTATTTGTTGTGGAGATATAGGTGCCATAAGTGGCACTGTCAGGATATACATACAGTGCCCCGCTTTTAAGGACCTTAAGGGCATCGTGACGTGTGTTTGAGTCTCCGTTACCTACAACGAAGAGCGGATCATTATTGTTCCATGTAGTCTTGTCTCCTGTAGCAATATTATAGGTTCCGACAACAAAACTGTTTGCTGACTGAGCTATCAGACTTTCGCCGAATGCGAATGCATTATATCCGGTGGCATTGTTATTAGAACCAACAGCCATGGAATATGCCGAGTCGGCCACATTGCTATGTCCGAATGCAACCGCACCAATTGACCTGGCCGTGTTGTTGAATCCTAATGCCATACCACCACCTGATGCTGTATTTCCGTTTCCGATGGCTATTGAATAATCTCCGGTGGCAGTGTTGTAAACATTTAAGCTAGAAGGGAGCCAGTAACATATACCGGTAATCTTGTTGCATACTCTTTTTAAGATTGTAGTTGTATACTGGCTTCCAATTGCCAGAGATTTGTTTCCCCAGGCTCTCGAATTGTATCCGATTGCAGTGGCGTAGGTGCCCATCTGAGTGCCGTCGCTTGTGCTTGCACCCATTCCGATTGCAACAGAATAACTGGCCGGAGAGGTAGCTGCATATCCCATTGCGGTTGAATATGGTCCTCCTGATGTTGCCGAGTATCCAATTGCCGTACTGTAATTGCCTGATGATACCGGCTGGTAGCCGAGAGCCATACTGTATTGACCGGATGAGGTTGGACCGTAGCCCATTGCGGTACTGTATACTCCTGATGCAGTTGTGTTTACGCCAAACGCCATAGATCCTTTCTGGCTGGCCTGAGCGCCCATGCCCATGGCCACTGAATATGTGCCGGTGGTTTTAGTCGGTCTTGACGTATTAACAGTCCCGTCTGAATTAAGACCGTAGGTTCCAATGGCAAATGAATTATCGGCGGCAGCTTCGCTGTTATACCCGAAGGAGAATGCGTTTGCAGTGGTTGCCTTTGCCTGGTATCCAATTGCAGTTGAGTAATCACCTGATGCTGCAGCATAATACCCCATGGCTGTAGAGTATGGTTTTGAAGCATTTGCATAAAAGCCCAGACTGAGAGATGCAGTTCCTGTGGCATACGCCCTGTATCCGAACGCATGTCCGTAACTTGCAGTGGCATAGGAATAATAACCCACTGCCGTTGAGTTTGCTCCCGATGCGTAAGCCCTGAAGCCAAGTGCAGTGGCATAGTTTCCCAGTGAAGTAGCTCCCCATCCGAAAGATGAAGTATAAGCACCTTGAGCAATTGTTGCCACTCCTATACCTATCGCCCCTGTATTTGAAGCCTGTGCTCCCATTCCAATAGCAGTGGCGTATGAACCGCTGGCCCTCGTAGGCGTTGAAAGAGGATTGCCTAATGTGTCGATACTGACTGATCCAAAAGCAAATGACCTGTATCCGGTAGCTTCAGCACCTGATCCGAGAGCGTATGAATCTGATCCGGTTGCTTTTGCACCGTCACCAAACGCAAATGCATTCTGTGCAATTGTTTTGCCCGCACCTGCAATCGAATTCTTACCTATACTTGTAGAATAGTTGCCAAGTGCTTTTGCTTTAAAACCGAAAGCCTGGGAGTAATCTCCGCGTGCAATTGATCTGTAGCCGAGTGCGGTGGAATATAAGCCCACACTATCGGCACTTCCTATCCAGACATTGCCGGCCAGAAATGCATTTTTGTTGGGAAACCATAGTACCTGGGGAGATCCTTTAACTGTATCCACAGTGTTTGTCCCGGATACATTCATGTAGAAATTTCTAAGCAAAGTTCCTTTTGCACCATCAAATCCTCCGATTGCAAAACCTCCTTTTGCTCCCTTCGCCGAAGGAGAATTGTCAATGTATATTCTGACGCTGTCGGGTGTAACCCTGAAATAATCCTGAGAAGGAGCCTTTTCACCGAAACCACCTATCGCAAATCCGCCCTTGTTGGCTTTGGAGCCTGTAGGCACAAATACATGTACCGCATCGGGATAAACAGCAAAAACAGTCTGGCCATCCTTTCTCTTGACTTCGAAAAGAGCATTTGCTGTTCCATCGTCGGTGCTTACCACCTTTGCTCCCGAATTTAACCCGTCGGCCTTCGCGGCGACCATCGCGTATGGAACGGTCCAGAGTTTGGCCGAACCCATAATCTTCCATGTGCTGCCGTTGTTCTGAGATATTTTTGTTCCGACATAGTAAGGTCCGGGAGTCCATGTTATGGCGCTGAAGGTTGCTGCCGAACCCTGAACTTTTGTTCCTGTACCCAGCACCACGGTGAACATGCCGAAGGAGTTGGTTTTCACATTGGTGTGAGTCTCCTCCCATACATATGTTCCTGATCCCGAAGAGTAAAATCCTGTGGTATCAGAAAGTATCGATAAACGGACCCATAGGGTGGCATTCGTTATGGGATTACCTGTATTGTCGCGGGCTATAGCCTGGTAATTGAACCCCTGCGGCACCTGGGAAAAGAGGGAGTAAGTAACCGCAGTAAATGCAAAAAGGAGCAGGAGCTTTTTCATATGAAATAGTTTAATGTTTGCCGGTTATGTCAAAGAAAAAATCAATTAAAGTTAAGAAACTTAGATCGAATATGAGCTATTTATTAACGACTATTACATGAAGGCTTAAATATTTTTGATAAATATAAATTCCCGGTATATAATCGGTTTCTTTTATTTGACTAAAATTTACGGCAAAAAGTTGCTTTTATTTAATTCATAAGCCACCAGGCCCTCAGCCACGAAGTGGCTGAATATGAATATTACGGCAAAAAGTTGCATTTATTTAATTCTTAAGCCACCTTGCCCTCAGCCACGAAGTGGCTGAATATGAATATCCCCCTGCTTTGTCGGGGGTACAAAGGCTGTATTGTTGATTAAAACCTGAAAGTGCTTAATATCCTTATTTTTTAAACACAAAGTAGACTGCCAGCACCAGAAAGGCAAACCCTATAAGATGATTCATCCTGAAATGTTCGGTTCTGAATACAATAAGAGTGAAAAGCGTAAAAATAAGTATGGAAATTACCTCCTGTATAACCTTAAGCTCAACAAGCGAAAAAGGTCCCCCGTTGCCCCTGAACCCTATCCTGTTGGCCGGCACCTGGAAGAAGTACTCAAACAGCGCAATCCCCCAGCTCATAAGTATCACTGCCAGAAGTGTGAGATTCTCAAACCTGCTCATGGTCTTAAGCTTAAGATGGCCGTACCATGCAATCGTCATGAATGTATTTGAAAGAATCAGCAGTAAAACCGTATAAAGTCCTTTCATGGCAATCAATAGTTCATATCGTTGATTATCCTTTGCAGGATTTCCGTAAATTCATATCCGCCTGCCCTTGTCGCGGCTACAAAGCCCCCGTCCTCGGAGATGCAAGGATTGGCATTTATCTCTATAACAAAAGGCTCTCCGTTTTCGTCAACCCTCATATCAATCCTTGCATATCCTTTCAGGCCAAAAACCTCCCAGCACCTGAGTGCAGTTTTTTCGATTCTTTTTCGCAGGAGAGGCTCCATCTTATCTCCGGGAAACTCTCTTATTGTGTTTTCGCATTCGAAACTGCCGTGTACCCATTTTGCGGTATAGTCGACTATTTTAGGCCTGTCGGGACCGAAGCCGACAAAGGTCATCTCCGCAAGCGGAAGCACTTCGGGCCCGTCAGGCCCTGCGATCACACTCACGTTATACTCGCTGCCGTCAATGAAATCCTGAATCATCCAGTGTGAATCCGTCTTGCCCTGAAGTATCTTTTCCATGCCGTCATCCCAGATAAATACAGAATCAGGTGTGATGCCCATCGAGCCATCCTCCCATGAAGGCTTAATTATATATTTGCGGCCTTTGACAAGTGAATGGAATTGAGAAGGAAGGAAAGTACGCGGGGAGGAAATGCCGGCATCGGTGAGTATCCTGGCTGTCAGTGGTTTACTGGTAGTCAGAAACATTGCTTCAAGCGGATTTCCGGTATAGGGAATGTTATGCATATTGAGTATGGCAGGGATGAAATAGAGAAGTTCTCCCTTGTTTTCGATTGATTCGGCAAGGTTAAAGACAAAGTCGAAAGTCTCATTTTTCAGGGAGGCAATTTCGTTCATGAAAGAAGATGTAATACCAAGCCTGAAAGTGGTGATGTTCATTTTTCTGAGGTTCGACTCTACCCATTCCGCCTGGTCGAGGATATCCAGTTCATCGGGAAGGGCATCTTTACGCGGCTGGTTATAAAGAATACAGCATCTCATGCGCGGAGATTATATCTTTTCATTGCCGATTTTACAATTCTCTCAATAAGTTCGTTATATTCAATTCCTTCGTACCGTGCGAGAATAGGTAGATCTGAGTCTACCGGATTAAGCCCGGCGAGAGGGTTTGCTTCTATAAAGCATATCCTGCCGTGCCGGTCTGTTTTTACGTCAACCCTACCTCCGTCGAGACCTCCGATTGCTTTCCATGCCCTCAGGGCAACATCTTTAGCTTCTCCGGCAATATCCTTGTCGAGAGGCTTGTACCTGCAGAAGTCCTCGTAGTTTTCCTTGTATTCATATGAGTAGGGGAGGTCGTCGCTGCAGATAATTTCCATCCCGCCAATTGCATATGCATCTTCGCCGCTTCCCAGTATTCCGACGGTAAACTCACGTCCCGGGAGGTATTCTTCAACGAGAGCAGGCTGCTCAAATCTTTTTATAAGGTATCCGGCAGTATCTTTCAATTCCGAAAGAGACCTGAGTATGCTTTTATCCGTAATTCCTTTACCTGTCCCTTCCGAAACAGGTTTTATAAATAACGGATACTCAAGCCGGCACCTGTCAACGTCCTCCGGTCGTGTTATAAGCATTCCGGGACTGACAGGGACGCCTGCAGAAGAAACTATAATTCTTCCCAGGTACTTGTTAAGCGACACACCAAGGACCAGTGGACCGCTGAACACATAAGGGATCTTGTACTGGTCGAGCAGGGCGGGGACAACCGATTCCCTGCCGTCACCGTATAATCCTTCAGCAATATTGAAAACGAGATCCCATTTTTTACCTTTTTGCAGAGCTTCGACGAGCTGGAAGATATTTCCTATCTCTTCCGTTTCAAAACCCATTCCGTGAAGGGCATTTTTAATTCCGGTGATGGTTGATTCCTGGTCAAATTCTGCTGTATCTTCCATAGAAAACCCGCGGTCGAGGTACCACGACCGCAGGTCAAAGGTCAGTCCGACTTTCATAAATATCAGGTTTCAGGATATTCGCAAACAATACCCTTGTAATTACGAAGCACTATTTTGTCTTTCGTGTGTTCAACTACGTAATCGGGAAGGAGAGGGATTTTACCGCCTCCGCCGGGTGCGTCAACCACATACTGCGGTATGGCGTAACCGCTTGTAAAACCACGTAGACCTTTTATTATCTCAAGACCTTTTCTTACCGATGTTCTGAAGTGCGATGAACCCGGTATTAGATCACACTGGTACAGGTAATAAGGTCTTACTCTTATCATCAGAAGCTTGTGGAACAGTTCCTTCATTGTTTCGACATTATCGTTAATGCCTTTCAGAAGGACTGTCTGGCTTCCGAGAGGAAAGCCTCCGTCGGCCAGCTTGTTGCATGCATCGGCACACTCCTTTGTAATTTCATCGGGGTGTGAGAAATGAAGGCTGATAAACAGCGGATGATATTTCCTCAATGTTGCAATAAGTTTGTCGGTAATCCTTTGTGGAAGCACGACCGGGACACGGGTGCCGATTCTTATCATTTCTACATGGGGTATTTCCCTGATGTTCCTGAGGATGTAATCGAGCATCTCGTCCGACATAGTTAACGGGTCTCCTCCGCTGATCAGTACATCTCTTACTTCCTTGTGATTCCTTATATATTCAAATGCCTTTTCAAAATCATTTTTCCCGAGCTTATCAAGTTTGCCGACCGAGTGAGAGCGGGTGCAATACCTGCAGTATGCAGAGCAGACCTGTGTAACGGTAAACAGCACTCTGTCGGGGTATCTGTGCACGATGCCCTTCACCGGTGAGCTTGACTGCTCATGGAGAGGGTCGGGCTTTTCTTCGGGAGACTGCAGCAGTTCCTCAACAACAGGAACCACTATCCGCCTGAGCGGATGTGATGGTTTTGTGTTGTGGATCAGCGAAGCATAATAAGGTGTGATCCTCAGCGGAAGCCTTCCCTTCAGATTATTCAAAGCCATAATCTCCTTTTCGGAGAGGCGCATAATTTTCCGGAGGCCTTCAATACCCGTAATTGAGTTTCGAAGCTGCCACTTCCAGTCATTCCATAAATCAACAGTTGCCAGGGGGAAATTGCGGCGCATAAATTCCGCATTCCGGTTGCTAACTAACTGGTCTGGGGTTTCAATTTGCGGAATTAACATGGTTTCCGCGCCAGGCTCTTCATCTGAAGAGCAACCCGTGAGGCGGCTCTCACCGCGGAGAGCTGATGCCTCGTTATTGTTAGCGTTCATGATAAGAGTTTCACTTCTTTAAATCTCTTCTTTGTTTTTTAAATTTAAAATTTCGACGAAAATATATATTCTGTGAATACAAAGTATTTTTTTCGAATAAAATATTTTAACATAAAACTAAATTTATTAACAGTGATAACCACGAAATGTTTTTTACCAGGTTATTTTTTGATACAAAAAATTTCTGTAACCAATAGCTGGTTATTATCTGATGCCGAGCAAATCTAGTACTCCGTTGATGAAAGTAAGAGGGTGGGCCGGGTTGCCCGGAACGTACAGATCAATCTTTTTATCTGCCAGAAAACTTCTGTCGATTGCTTTTGATTCAGCGAACATGCCTCCGCTTATCGCATCAGTGCCTGAAAGAATTATCAGCTTTGGTTCAGGAATGGCATCGTAAGTGTTTTTAAGTGCATATGACATGGCCGAGCTAACCGGCCCTGTTATGACAATTCCGTCTGCATGTCTTGGCGAGGCAGTAAATTCAATTCCGAAACGGCCCATGTCAAAATTTACATTACCCGCAGCATTAAGCTCCATCTCGCAGGCATTATCACCTCCTGCTGATACCTGACGGAGTTTCAAACCTTTCCTGAATATTCTTCTGATCTCAGTCCTTACATGATTTTCCGAAAGTCTTATTTCTCCGGTCTGCCCCGGTTTAATTATCAGATCCTCGCGCCTGTTTGCAGCAATTCTGTAATCATTTGTGAATTTTATCTTATCGGGATTAATAAAAACACACTCGCCGCAGAACATACATTTTCCGAGATCGAGGGAACCGGTTTTACTGCATATCGCACCGGCCGGACAAACCCCGGCGGCACTTGCAATCTCTTTTTCGGTTATTTCCTCAGATATAACAGGTCTTCCTTTAAAGAGAGGAGATAACTGCTGCCTCCTGAGATCTTTTATATATTGAACCCCGTGCTGTCTGAGTATTTTAATTTCCTGTTTCATCTGAAAATTTCTTACAGATCGTGACCACAATATGACAGATTAAAACTTTTATTGCACAACGGGAAATCAGATATTTCCTGATTTCTGACAGCGAGAGCAAGCATCAGCCAGTTGTGAAAAGAGGGATCTTTGATTTTATATGACATAATTTTTCCGTCGCCGGAAGTAAAGGCAGCATGGCATATCTCACCTCTCCACCCCTCTGAGAGTGATACTGAGAATGAATCAGGCTTAAGAGGGACATCATATCGAGGTTTTGATATATTTTCAGGATTTTCCTGCCATACAACAAGAAGTTGATTTATTATCCTTATTGATTCTTTCACCTCTTCTTTACGCTGGAGTGCCCTCGAAAGTACATCCCCTTTCTGCTGAATTATAGTGTTTACATTTACCTTCTGATAATATTGAAACGGGTGTGTGACCCGGATATCCCTGGCGACACCGCTTGACCTGGCTGCCATGCCTGTTGCACCTGCCTTTTTAGCCTGAAGGGCTGTTACAGTTCCAATATCTTCAAACCTGGCCATAAGACTTGTAAGTGAGAATATTCTTTCCGTAATATCTTCAAATCTTCTGCCCGTATCACTTATCATTTCTGATATTTTTTTCGCAGTTTCAGCATTGAGAGGATAATTACTGCCACCCGGCCTGATCAGTCCTTTTCCAAAGCGGTTGCCGCACCAAAGCTGTGTTGTGTTTATCACAGATGTCCTCAGGGCTTCACATACCGCCTGTCCCAATTGATAAGCAACATCTCCGCATAGTGCTGCAGTATCGCCGATATGAACAGCGATTCTCTCAAGTTCAAGCGCTATGCAGCGCTCAATCTGCAGTCTGCTGCCTGCTTTAATGCCGGCAAGCGATTCAATGAGCTGTGCATGGGCTATTGTATGCCCTATAACCGTATCTCCTGCAACAGATTCGGCAAGGATACATTTTTGAAGCGGCTTTACTGATTGTACCATCAGGTTTTCAACGCCCCTGTGCTGATAGCCCAGCTGGATTTCGAGATGGAAAACTTTTTCTCCATGACAGATGAACCTGAAATGACCGGGTTCAATTACACCTGCATGTACGGGACCAACACCTACCTCATGAAGCTCCTCACCTTCAATTCTGTAAAAGGGATAATTCTCAATTACCTGGTCTGTGTTTAGCCTGTCGTAAGAATATCTGACAGGCTTAAGCCAGGGGTGGCCTGAATATCTTACTCCGAAGTTCTCGTGTACCTCTCTCTCAAAAAGGTGCATCTGGGGAAGAACTTTTGTGACAGAATCAAGGGTTTCATTATCATTATATATAAAGGAGTAACCGTAAATTTTTCCATTGGTATCATCGGCAAGTAAGCAAATGATACGAATCCTGTTTTGATATTTTATCCCGAAATATGCAACGCAATGTATTGAATCCCGCTCCCGCATAAAGGTAATTGTCTGGTTATAAAAATCAGAGTAGGGAAGCACAGGAATGTCATCAATTCTGTAAGGACCTGAATTATTTTCAATTTCTATATATGAACCCTTCATAACTAACTTATTTTATCAGAAAGCTGATGCTGTCTTTAATAATATTTTCCACGAACGGAGGCTGGTATATGCAGAGAATTATTACGACAGCAAAAAATACAAATTGCGTCCAGGTTTCCGCGGGATTTACTTTTATGCCTTCCGAAGCAGGGATGTGCTGATTTCTGGGATTCGAGTATATTATGTGCAATACCCTTGTGCTCATGGCATAAATGATAAAACACAAAAACAGGAATATAGTAATACCGATAAAAATTTTGTTGCTGAATACGGTTTCTCTGATTATAAGAAATTCTGCAATAAACAAACCCGAAGGGGGTATCGCAAGGATAAGTATGACTCCTGTTAAGAGTACGAGTGCCCCGGCAGGATAAAGGATCATATAATTCCCGGCTTCGTCCAGGCTGAATGTTCCCAGAACACGGTGCAGCTGTCCCATCTGGAAAAACAAGCCTGACTTCACCAGAGAATGAAGTAATATTATCAGGAATGCTCCGTAATATCCCGAGCCTCCAAGTCCTGTGGCAACGGCAACGAGTCCCATGTTTTCCAGGCTCGAGTAAGCCAGCATACGCTTGAGATGCTTTGCCTTGAGCATATATCCTGCCGCAATAAGAAGGGAGAGAGTCCCTGAAATAATCAGCATATTATTCATAAATGAATATATGGCAGATGAAGAGAAAAGGGTATATACTCTGAAGATCGCAAGATAACCAAGGTTCATTAATGTGGTTGATATCAGGGCGCTGATCGGCGGCGGCGCCACAGAATGAGCATCAATTGTGACTGTGTGCATCGGGAAAAGGCCCATTTTGGTGCTGAAACCCACAAGAACAAACAGAAAAGCAATCTTCAGATAGACGGGATTGGCTTGTTTCAGAAGTCCCTGGAGGGTCTCAAAAGATAAATTTGCAGCATCTTCTTTTCCATAGATAAAACTAAGAAAAAGAATTCCGAGATATGCCAGGGCAATTCCCACGGAACAAACAAAAACATATTTCCAGGTTGCTTCCAGAGCCACATCAGTGCGGTCGTGGTAGATAAGTGCAGCAACAGCAAGGGTGGTGGCTTCGGCGAATATCCATAGCACGGTCATGTTATTGGCTATATAAGCACCGCTCATGAATGTAATCAGAGCTATGAGAGAAATATGATAAATGTTGAATCTCTTAATGTCGCTTTTTGTATTATATATAATTCCGTGATAGACAACAGGAATAACAAGCACGGAAAGAATGAAAAGCATTAAAAGTCCCGGCCCGTTGTATGAGAAATAGGTAAGCTCCGTCACGCCCCTGTTCATCCATGCATAAATGCTGAATGAAATATGCATTAATGAAAACAGTGCCATTAATGCAATTGTGAATTTCCTGTTACCTGCAAGAAAAATTGCGATACAGAATATAAAGGCTGATATGAAGAATAAAAGCAGTGACATACTCAATCTTTCAGCTTGGTTATTTCATTGGTATTTGACCTGATGCGAAGGCCGAAAAAACCCAGAATCAGCACACCTGCAAAAATATCCAGAAGAATACCAATGTTTATAAGCATCGGCATTTCATTACCCACAGCTACCGAGAAAAGAAAAACGGCATTCTCGGTAATCATAAAACCGATTATATGTGAAACAATAAGCCGGTGCGTCACTATCAGAAGAAGGCCGACAAACAACGTGTACAAGGCAACTGTCATAAACACCGAACTTACAAAACCGGTAAGCATCGATTTTGCAATCATTGCGCTGATCAGAAGTGCAAATATCGAAAAGAGCAGATTATAAAATGCGGGCATTGAGAGCCTGTGCACCTTTGTCACGCCTGAAGTCTTAACAATCCTGAACAGGAGATATGGCATTATGACAGTTTTGAAAACAATCGTCTCGGCTGCTATGAAAATGAGGTTCCCTAAATTTACTTCGCTCAGCCCTGCAAGTGCAATACCACACAGCAATAATCCCTGCATAGCTATTAGCCTTATGTAGATTGAGATTCTTTCGGCTGAAGCGAAAAAAATGTTTGTGACTGCAAATAGTACAATCAGATAATTAACCATCCCGCTATTTCTTTAATATAAGTATTATTACAAAAGCTATCCATGCCACTGCAGATATGGTAAGAATAAACTTCGGATTCCTGTTCATCTTGTTCCTTGCCCTGAAAGACTCAATTAATCCTGCTGTAATTGCATACAGAGCCTGAACCAGAACAAAAATTATAATCTGAAATACCAGATTTAATTTAAACGGTGTAATCAGATTATATATCAGAAGCCCGTACATAGCTTGTTTTAAGTAAGTCGCAATATGTATCAGGGCTTTGTCGAAACCGCTGTTATCCAGAATCATTACTTCATGAATCATGGTCAGTTCCAGATGTGTTTTTGGGTCATCCACAGGCACTCTGCATGTTTCGACAAGAGAGGACTGAAATAATACAAATACGCCGATCAGAGTCATAATCAGGATATTATGATCTCCTGAAATAGTATATTCTGAGAATATGCCGCTAAATGATGTATGACCGGTTACAATTGCCAATGCTGCAAAAAGGATAAAAAAAGCAGGTTCAGCCAGCATAGAGAATAAGGCCTCCCTGCTGGCCCCCATCCCCTCAAAGCTGCTCCCCGTATCAAGAGCGGAGATTATTGAAAAGAATCTGCCAAGAGCCAGGATATAAAGAAAGTATACAAAATCACCATCGAATGATATTAACGATCCGTACCTTCCAAACGGAAGAAGCATGGCTGCAGCAATAATGCATGACAGGTTTATTGCAGGGGCTATCTGAAATATCAGACCCGTTGTGTTGCTGAACACCTGGCCTTTGGCAAACAAAATGGCTATATCCCTGTAAGGCTGCCATATACCTGGACCCTTTCGTCCCGCGGCAATGCTTTTTATTCTCAGAATGAACCCCGGGATAAGTAAAGCCGATACGATTAAAAACAAAAAACCAAGCAGTCTCATATTATTTTCAGATATGTAAGCAGCAATGCTGCAAGCATAAAAATAAAAGCGTAAAGTATATAATGCTGAATCTTTCCCGTCTGCATTACGGCGAGCTTCTTAAGAACGAACCACGACCATTCCACCGGTTTGTCGATTATGGACTCCTTGACAGGATCGCCGGTGTGGGTAGCAAAACTCCTTTCAGAGGGAAAAATTTCCTCTTCACCAATCTCATTGATATCTTTTTTTGTACCGGTAACTGGTTTTGCAAGGTGGTTATAATTGTATGCAAAGGATGTCGAGGTGTATTGCATGCGGGGATTATATACCCCGTAACCGCATCCCCATGTCGGCTCCTTTTTAACAGGCACATTTCTGAGATGCAGTTTCCTGAAAATAAGGATGGCCGTTAAAATTACAATAAAAAATCCGCTTATCAGACTTATATTTGCCAGACTGCCGTTTTCCGGTATAACAATTGGTCCGGATACTAAAAGGGAAAGATTACCTGCAATAAGATCCATAACCGGTTTTACAAACAGGGAAGGGGCAATCCCGATTGCCGCAATGAAAATAACAGGGATCAATTGAGGTATAAGCATTTCTCTGTCCCTTTCTGAAGCCTCCTCGGCCTGTTTTGTCCTGGCTTCTCCAAGGAACGTTATTCCAAACGCCTTTGTGAAACAAAAGATGGCAAGGCCTCCTATTAATGCAAGTCCTGCAATTGCCATTACCACAATAACTGAACCTTTGAAGTCAAGGCCTGACAGGTTGCTGAACATGCCAGAATATATAAGGTATTCTGAAATGAATCCGTTAAGGGGAGGCAGGCCGCAGATCGCAAGAGAACCAACCAGAAAAAAAACAGAGGTATATGGCATCCTTTTCATAAGTCCTCCGAGTAATTCGATATTCCTGGTTTGTGACGCCTGGTAAACATTACCAGAACTGAAAAAAAGAAGCGATTTGAAAAGTGAATGGTTCAGTATATGTAATATGCCCCCTCCAAATCCAAGAAATATCATCGACTGATTATTATATGATACTCCCAGCATGCCTATCCCGACTCCCATACCAATAATTCCGATATTCTCTATGCTATGATAAGCCAGTAGCTTCTTAATATCGTGCTGTAAAATGGCCATCATTACTCCGAAAAGGCCCGACAGGAGAGAAATGGCAAGAATTATAAGACCTGCTGCAAAGAGATCATTCTGCATCTGAAATACGACCCTTAGTATACCGTATATCCCCATTTTTATCATAACCCCCGACATCACACCCGAAACATGAGAAGGTGCGGCAGGATGAGCCTCAGGAAGCCATGTATGAAACGGAATAAGCCCCGCTTTTATGCCAAATCCGGCAAGAAACAGGAGAAAAACTGCCAGATGATGTCCTTCTTTAAAATAATATTTAAGAGCATCAAAACCAAGCATCCCGGTATCCTTTTCCACAATAAGGAAAGCAATCAGAAGAAAAAACATGCCGATATGCATCTGAACCAGGTAGCTGATACCTGTTTTCAGAATCTGTCTTTCCTCAGCATCAAATATCACAAGCAGGAACGAGGCTATAGCCATAATTTCCCATGCAATAAGAAAGGCCAGTCCCTCCCTGACCATTACTACAAGAAGCATGGAAATGTAAAGAAAAAGATATGCAAAAAAGTGAATGGAAATATTTAGTCCCTTCTTCCTGGTATAATAGTGTTTAAGGTATCCTCCGGCAAACAACAAACCGGTAATGCAGGTAAGGTTAATAACAAGAATAAAAAATGCAGACAGCTTATCAATTGTAAGGATTAAACCTCCGCTGCCCGATAAAGAAATATGCCTTATCACAGGTGTGTTAAATCCATCATTGAAAACTGTAATGCTCCAGATTGTGGTGATTACTGCAATAACCGCTAACAGTGCCAGAGTAATTAACTGCTTAAATCTTTGATGTGCAAAAAATATTAAGACAGACAAGGTTATTACAATAAAAATTAAAATACTCTCTGCTTGCATTCTGATAAAATAAATCCGGGCGCAAATGTATTTAAATTTGTATTCCATTGTTATTTCAAAATGAGATAATGGATTCCCAAATATTTACCCGAATAATTAGCCCGGCAAAAACAGGCAGGTTTCCTTAACTCACATTCAATAAAGGATTATTTTACTACTTTTATGTTTTCCGACATTTGCTTCGATGAGACAGAATTTTGAGAAAAAGGCAAAATCAGAGTTAACCGCCGATACACTGAACCGGCAGCTCTGGGATATGCGGTTCTCCGACCATGCTGCAGTGGCAGAAAAATCCCGGAAACTCCTGGAAAAATGCAATAAGATTCATTACCGGAAAGGATCTGCATATGCAAGGTTAAATTTAGCTTCCGCAGGTTTCTATACCTCTCGTAACGATATCGCCCTGAAAAACCTTTCTGAAGCAATGAAATGGTTTGAGCATAACAGGCACGAACCGGGTTACGCAAGGGCACTCCTTCTGAAGGGAAATATTTACGAAAGCCTGGGCGATTTTGAAAAAACACTCGACCTCTGGCTGAAAGCATGGAAACAATCTGTTGAGAGTGGCGACCGCGAAACCGAGGGAGAAGCCTGCAGTCAGCTCGGTCTTATCTATTCACGCCTATGTAATTTCAACAAAGCACTCGAATTTTTTGAAAAGGGATTGAAAATAAGGGAGGAACTGGGCGACGAAAATGCTGTTGCTTCATCCCTTAACAGGATAGGCATGCTCCTGAGACAGACAAAAAAATACAGCGAGTCTCTCGATTATTATTTCAGAAGCCTGGATATCAGGAAAAAAAACAAGCAAACATCTGCCATTCCATGGACCCTTCTAGGAATTGCTGCAACATACGAGGAAATGAAGGATTTTGAGAAATCCCTTTACTATTATTCCGAAGGGCAGACCAATTCGGATAAACGGTGTGCTCTTCAGTGCATGATGGGAGAAGGCAGGGTTCTTAGCCTGCTCGGGGATTTCAAAATGGCCGAATCAAAATTATCCGGATCACTTCGTATGGCAAGGGAACTTAAATCGCAGGCCCTTGTTGCTGAAGCGCTCCGTGCTCTTGCAAACCATTACGAGTATTCAAAACAACCGGGTAAGGCCCTCAGACATTTTAAAATGTATCTTAAAGCCAGGGAATCTTTCCAGAGCAGCGAAGCACAGAGCAGACTTAACAACATAGAGGTGGCCCATGCCATTGAGCGATCGGAACAGGAGAAAGAAATTTACAGGCTGAAACACGTTGAGCTAAAACAGGCCTACGATATTATAGAGGAAAAAAACAAGGATATTACGGCAAGCATCAGTTACGCAAGCCGGATACAGAAGGCAATGCTTCCTGACCAGGAGGAAATAAAAGAGCTCAGTACGAATATGTTCATTTTGTATCTTCCAAGAGATATTGTAAGCGGCGATTTTTACTGGTTCACAAAGGTTGAAGGGAAATTTGTTTTAGCAGCCGGCGACTGTACCGGTCACGGAGTGCCTGGCGCCCTGATGAGCATGCTGGGTATCTCTTTTCTCGATGAAATAGTCAACAACCGTAAAATAACCGGGCCGGGAATTATCCTCGACGAACTCAGAACAGAAATACAAAAGGCCCTTCGTCAGAAAGGAAAAGAAGACGAAACAAGAGATGGTATGGATATGGCCCTCTGTACATTAGACATCGGAAAACGAATTCTGAAATTCTCGGGAGCCTTTAACAATCTTCTTCTTTTCAGGGACAGGGAACTCACTGAATTCAGGGCCGACAGGATGCCGGTTGGAATAGGTGCCGACGTTCAGAAGTCGTTCACAACCCAGACAATCAATTTCTGTAAAAACGATATGATTTACATATTCTCCGACGGATATGCAGACCAGTTCGGAGGATCAGACGGAAAAAAATACAAGTACCAGCGATTTAAAGAAACCTTGTCACATATTAGTCCTCTCCCTCTTGCCGATCAGAAGAACAGACTGGAAAGTGAGTTTTTGAAATGGAAAGGAAGTAACCCTCAGACTGATGATGTTCTGGTAATGGGAGTGAGACTCTGGCAGTAAATACACGAACCCGCTTGGAATGGTTAACCGACATACTGTTCAATGGCTCAGTGGCTCATATCATACTGACATACTGCGTGGTTATAGCAGTCGGAATAGCTCTTGGCAAGATCAGGATATTTAATGTAAGCCTGGGTATTGCATTCGTCATGTTTGCCGGAATTGCGGCAGGTCATTTTGGCTTAAGGGCAAACCATGTTGCCCTTGAGTTTGTAAGGGATTTCGGACTTATCTTGTTTGTCTTTTCCATAGGCCTGCAGGTTGGCCCTGCTTTCTTTTCGTCCTTTCGCAAAACAGGGGTAAAATTCAATTTGCTTGCTTTCGCTATTGTAATTACAGGAGCGGTACTGACAGTGATAATCCATTTTTTATCAGACGTACCCATGCCCGTAATGGCTGGAATAATGTCGGGAGCTGTTACCAACACACCCGGACTGGGAGCTGTTCAGCAGACATTAAGCCAGCTTATTAAGACGGGGATTCGGCCTGATTTCCCTGACCCCGGCATAGGTTATGCAGTTGCATATCCTTTCGGCGTACTCGGGGTAATTCTGTCAATGATAATAATAAAAAAGGTATTCGATATTAACCTTGTAAAAGAACAGAAGGAAATATCAGAGGCCCAACATCCGTCAGACGAAGCTCCCGAAAAAGCCACAATCCGGATTACATCAAATGGTGTGATAGGGAAAAGCGTAAAAGAAATTACTGAGAATGCACCGGGGAAGATGATTATTTCCCGGCTTCTTAACAAAGGAAACCTGATGATTCCCGGTCCCGACAGGATAATTGAACATGATGATATAGTCCTGGTCGTGGCCGGAAAGAAAGAGATTGACTCAGTTATCGGTTATCTTGGAACCAGGAGCGACATGGACCTTTCGGCACGCCAGGCTAACCTCATCACAAAAAGAATAGTCGTTACAAACACGGAATTAAGGGGAAAGACACTTGGTTCTCTGCGCTTAAGATCAAGGTACAATATAAACATTACCAGAATAGAGAGATCCGGGATAGAACTTGTTGCAAATCCCGGAATAGAGTTGCAGATGGGCGACCGCCTTACCATAGTGGGGGATGAAAAATCCATCGAAAATGTTGCCCGCGAGGTCGGTAACTCTCTTCGCAGACTCTATGAGCCAAACCTCCTGCCGGTTTTCACGGGAATCATTCTCGGGGTAATAGTGGGAAGCGTACCGATAAGGGTGCCCGGTTTGTCAAACCCCCTGAAACTTGGACTGGCCGGGGGTCCGCTTATTGTGGCAATACTCATCAGTAAATACGGGCACAGGTTTTCGCTGGCAGCCTATACGACACAAAGCGCGAACCTGATGATGCGTGAATTAGGAATAGTGCTGTTCCTGGCGAGCGTTGGACTAAAAGCAGGGGAGAGCTTTGTCCCGGCACTGGTAAACGGAGGCGGATTCGTCTGGATGGGTTACGGCGCACTCATAACTATGTTTCCTGTTCTGATTATCGGATATGTCGCGCGCAAATGGTTTAGACTTAACTTTTTTGAAATCTGCGGACTTCTTTCAGGCAGCATGACCGATCCGCCGGCGCTTGCCTATTCAAACAGCCTTGCACAGTCAGAAGCGCCTGCAGTTGCCTATGCCACAGTATATCCCCTGGTGATGTTCCTCAGGATTTTTATTGCCCAGCTGCTGGTGCTGCTTTTCGTATGATTTTTTTCCCGGTATCTGAATCAGCCATAATCTGGCCCAGAGGTAAGTCGTGGCTGTTAATAAATATATCATTATGAAAATAGTCCAGCTTTTTCAACAGGAAAAGAAGAGTATTTTTCTCCTTTAAGGTCAGGTTACCCGAAATTATTCCTGCAGCCCTGCTCATCCCGGGAAGTAGTTTCCGGATTTCCCTTTTGCCTTTTTCCGTAATTGCAACCCTCACTTTTCTTTTATCCGACTTGTCGGGAAATTCGCTGATCAGTCCTTTGGCTGCAAGACGCCTTAGTATCTCTATTCCTGTTGTTTTCTCCATCACCTGGCTGGTGATGAGTTCCATCTTGGTCATGCTTTTATGCGTCATCAGAGTTATCAGGAACGAAAATTCGTCACCTGTCTGAACCATTCCGTCTTCAAGCGCCTTCCTTATATAACATCTGGCATACCTGTACATGAATACAAGCAGTATTGAAATTTCACTGTTGATGCTTCTGAATCCTTTAAATTCATTTTTCTCCGAACCACCCGAAAGATTCCTCATCACCAGAGCGTCAGTGTTATAAAAGGAGTTCAGAAAACCCAGAAAATCAGACATGGTTAACAGCCCCTCATCTTTGTTATCCTCCGTGAATTCGGAATACCTTTCTATTAATTCTTTAAGAATATTCATAATCTGATAAGTTTAATAATTATCCTTCTCAGGGTTGGGCAGAGATTTGAGAAATAGGACGATATGACATAAAAAGGTGATATGTATTTATAAAACCGCATATTAAAATATGTACATAAAAATACTAAATAGTATAAATAATGAACAAAAATATACAAATATTGTTTATCTGAAAAAATCACTTATGAAAAGAGTCGCATACTTATCAGAAGCTTCGAGGGAATATAAAACAGGTGAAAGCGTTCTGGTTGCACTGCAGCCGACCTCTCTGGAATTCAGGGCAAATGAACTCACTCTCATTCTTGGTCCATCAGGATCCGGAAAGACAACCCTGCTTTCATTGCTGGGTTGTGTAATTTTTCCTACAACCGGAAAAGTATTTGTTGACGATATACTGACAGAGAGTCTCTCCGAAAGGGAGCTTGCAAGGCTGCGTTCCGGAAAAATAGGATTCGTATTTCAGAATTTCAATCTGATTGCCCCTCTAACGGTGGTTGAGAATGTCATGCAGCCTCTTCTGCTTAACGGGATGAAAGGAAGCAAAGCCAGGGAAATGGCACTTGCTGCACTCAAAAAGGTTAACATGGAGTCGAGGGCAAACGATATGCCCGGTAATCTGAGCGGCGGGCAGAAACAACGCGTTGCAATTGCCCGGGCACTTGTTACGGAACCGGAACTGGTTTTGTGTGATGAAC
>JARKQN010000119.1 GCA_029974835.1 Bacteroidales bacterium | reverse complement strand
TCATGTACTCACCCCCTGCCTTCGCAAGGCTCAGGCTTCCCCCTCTCTACGGCGTAGAGAGGGGGATTGAGGGGGTGAGTTCGTGTTGAACCGGAGTAATAAGGAACAGCTACTTTTCGGATTGCGGGTTTTTATCCGGATACTAATGAAAATTAATATACTTTCAAAGACCTGTCTGATTTTATCACAGGGCACTAAGCAAACCGGTGTCACCAGTTAAAGAGAGTTCCGTCCGATTTCCTGTTCACAGGCAGTCGTGCCGTGATGTAAGGATATCTGGCCGCTGCTTTTTCATCAATATCAACCCCTATCCCTGGGGAATCGTCAATGGTAAGAAATCCGTTTTCAAATTTATAATTGGTTTTGAAAACATCTCCCACTACCTCACTGTGGGGCATATATTCCTGTATTCCGAAATTATTTATCGCCGTGTTGAAATGTATTGCTGCTGCCAGGGTGACCGGTGACAGGTCGGTCGCTCCATGGAAACCCGTTGCAATATGATAGAATGAAGCAAAGGCGGCAACTTTCTGAAGGTGAGTAATTCCGCCGCCATGTGAGAGGGGCATCCTGATGTAATCTATCAGTTGTTCTGTAATGAGCGTGGTATAATCGAAAACTGAGTTAAACACCTCTCCGACAGCCACCGGCGTGGTTGAGTGCTGTCTGATAAGCCTCAGGCTCTCCTGCAGTTCGCAGGCAACAGGGTCTTCCAACCAGAAAAGATGGAAAGGTTCGAGTTCTTTAGCTAGGCGGGCAGCCTCAATGGGGGTACACCGGTGGTGAACGTCGTGAAGCAGATGCAGGTCATTGCCAAAGACTTCCCTTATCTTACCGAATACCTTCGGAATATAATTAAGGTAAAGCGAAGTATCCCAGATTTCTTCGGGAGGTAATCCCCGTTTAGCCGGTTCATACGGTTTCTTATCCGTTACCACGCCATAAGCATTACCTACGCCCGGAATACCGCACTGGACCCTTACCGCTTTAAAACCTTTCTCCACCTCCCTGGCAGTGTTTTCAACCGCTTCGCCGAGGTTTGCCCCGTTGGCATGTGCATAAACAAGTATCCTGTCCCTGCTTCTTCCTCCCAGAAGATTATACAGAGGTGTATCGAGCAATTTCGCCTTAATATCCCAAAGCGCCATATCAATAGCAGATACTGCAGTCATGGAAACGGCCCCTCTGCGCCAGTAAACTCCCCGGTAGAAATATTGCCAGATATCTTCGATATTCCCCGGGTCTTTTCCGATCAGTGCAGGGATGCAATACTCGGTGAGATAAGTTGCAACGCTTTTCTCCATTCCGTTAAGAGTGGCATCACCCAGACCGTAAATACCCTGGTCTGTGAAAATTTTAAGAGTCACAAAGTTTCTTCCGGGAGAACACACTATTACCCTTGCGTCTGTTATTTTCATAAAGTTAAATTTTAAAAGCCAATTGAATTTCCTCCGTCGACAGGCATAACGATTCCTGTAATAAAAGATGCAGCTTCTGAAACAAGGAAGGATACTGCATCAGCGACTTCTGAAGGCTTACCCAGCCTTGCCATCGGTGTGCGGGCCAATACTCTTTCTTTTCTTGACGGATCAGAATCAAGGGCTGAGGAAGACATATCAGTTTTAATAAAACCCGGAGCAATGCAGTTTACCCGGATGTTATACGGGGCGAGTTCAACAGCCAGTGATCTGGTCATTCCTTCGACAGCCGATTTGGAAGCTGCATAGGCAATTACGCCCGGCAGGCCGTAATGTGAGGCCATCGAGCTGATATTTATTACGGACCCTCCTCCTGCGGCTGCCATAATCTTTGCTGTTTCCCTTGTAAGCACAAATACTGAAGTCTGGTTGGTAAGGATAACCCTCTGATATTCTTCATCGGTAACTTCGAGGGCCGGTTTCTTAAGATGAATACCGGCGTTATTGACAAGGACATCGATCCTTCCGAATTTTGAAGCTATCTCCCTGACCAGAGCAGGCAGAGATGAAAGATCCGTAAGGTCGGCAGGGAAGCCGTAAGAGTTGTTGCCTGTTTTTCTGCAGGCCTCTTCAAGTTTCTGGCGGTTTCGTCCAATTAAAATGCAGGTAAGTCCATCGGCCGCCAGCCTGGAAGCAACTGCAAACCCGATTCCTGATGATCCGCCGGTGATCACGGCAGTTTTCTTCTGCCCCGTCAAATTGTCTGACATTTTAACCATGGCAATTCTGTTTATCTTATTCCCGGGATGTCGGTATATTTATGGTTTATGTAATAATTCAGATTAAAAGCAGGTTTCTCAAGGCCGGATGGTATTTCTTTCCTGGAGAAAGACTGGAAATAAAGCAGGCAGCCGTCCCTCCAGATTATTGCATCCCGTTCCTGTTTTTCCATCAGTCCGCTTACCTGTTCAAATCTTTCCCTGTCGGTGCAGTTTTGCAGTTTCTGCCATTCTTTTCTCATTTGTCTCACGGCGTTTACTCCCTCGTGATATTCATAACAAAGTTCTTCCCACAGGGTTCTGCCCGATTTCATTCTGTAATCCCATGGCAGGTGATGAAACCACAGCAGAAGGTTTTCGGGGCATGTTTCAACATTATTGAACATCTCTTTTACCGGACTGAAGTATTGGGATACGGCATCGCTGCCGGTTGTTGTCCTGTTGAATCCTATTCCTGATGAATCGGCACGGTGGTAATATACCGATGTCCAATCCTGCCTGCCCCTGTTCACCCACGGGCCCGGACCATAATGATGACCAGAGTACATTATGTGATGAAGGCCCAGCGGAGTCATATATTTGATTGTGTTTTCCCACGATGACATCATGATTTTTTTCATTCCGTCAATGCAATCCTGGTTATTTGAGAAAGTCATTCTGATCCATTCTTCGGCAATTTTTTCAGATTTCTCATAAGGATTCCATGCCAGTCGTCCGAAGGAGTACCAGTTTGCCTGTGCAAAAGGATGCCCTGTCCAGTTTTCGGCGCTGCCGGTATTTGCAACACCTGCCATGGCTGTTAGACTGTGTCCGAAAAGAGAACCGTCAATTACCGAAGCTACTGTTGATCCTTTTCCTCTTGCATAAGTATCAGATTTCAGGCACTCTTCGAACAGTGGTGCGAGGTAGACCAGGTGCACGGAAGCCCCCAGGTATTCCTGTGTTATCTGGAGTTCAGGCATAATATTTGTTTTCGGCATGGCTCCGAAAAGGGGGTGAAAAGGTTCGCGGGGCTGGAAATCGATTGGTCCGTTTTTAACCTGTATAAGGACATTCTCCCTGAATTTACCGTCGAGAGGCACGAATTCATTATATGCCTGTTTAGCCCTGTCGTCGGGAACGTTATTGTCATAAACGAATGCCCTCCACATCACTATTCCGCCGTGAGGTGCCAGGGCATCGGCAAGCATGTTGGCTCCGTCGGCGTGTGAACGGTTGTAATTCTGGGGGCCGGGCTGTCCTTCGGAGTTTGCCTTTACGGTAAAGCCCCCGAAGTCGGGGATATAACTGTAAATCTCTTCGACTTTATTCTTCCACCAGGCAATGACTTCCGGGTCGAGAGGGTCGGCCGTTTTTAGCTTACCTGTCTCGACCGGAGCACTGAAGCGTGCCGTAAGATAAACTTTTATGCCGTAAGGCCGGAATATATCTGCCAGGGCAGCCACTTTTTTCAGATAATCGGTTGTCAGCACCATAGCGTTGGCATTGACATTGGTAAGGACTGTGCTGTTAATCCCGATTGAGGCATTGGCTCTGGCGTAGTCGGTATAGCGGGGTGATAAGCTGTCGGGCAGGGCGGCCCAATCCCAGAGCGAAAGACCTGCATAGCCTCTTTCTACCGATCTGTCAAGGTTATCCCAGTGATTAAGAATACGCACTTTGGTTTTGGGTGCCTCGGAGATGTTAAGCGCGGAGATATCCGAATGAGTCTGAAGAAGGCGGAGAAAGAAGAATGAGCCGTAAAGGATACCCTTTTCGGTATTGGCTGTGATGACAATAATTTTGTTTTTACGGTAAATGGCAGAGCGTATTATGAAACCCTCATCACCTGTTTTCAGAAGGTCCTCGGGGGGGATCAGTGATCGGATAATTTTTGACGATGCCGGTGTTCCTGCAATCAGAAAGGGAGATCTGGCAGGGCTTCTGAGTTCAGGGATATTCTGACCGAGCAGGCCTGAAAGACCGGTACTGAGTTCCTGTCTTGCTGATTTAATAAGCGGGCTTTCGCCCGGGATTACAAAGCCGGTGATGTTTTTGCGGTAGAGTGTCAGGGTTGCGGGGTCGGAGATTCTGTCATATCTCAGCCAGAGCCGGTACCCTGATTCAGGGGCAGCCGGTGTGGCAGCGGAGAACAGGGCGATTAAGGCAAGGATTATCGGATTGTACGAGCTTTTCATAATAATTAATTTTCTGTTCATTAATGTTTTCGTAAGGTTGCGGGGCCGGTTCCGGATTGTAGTTTTTACTGTTTTGTATTTTTTATTATTTGATAATTTTTCTTATTTAATAATTCTTACTATTTGATATTTCTTATTACTTAAGAATTTTTACTATCTGATAAAATTTCTTATTTGAAAAATATTTCTATTTGATAAATTTTATTATTTAATAATTTTTATTACCTGATAAAATTTCTTATTTGAGAATTTTTTTTATTTGATAATTTTTCTAATCTGACAACCTCCCGGCTCACTCCTACCCGCCAAATCGCTTACCAGCCTCTCAGAAAACTGCCGCACCCGACCAGATCTCATCATACGCAGAAACTCCCTCATTTTGCAAACCTCCATAATTCAAACTGCCTTCTTCATCGATGATTCTCTCACTATAAGCTCGTGCCTTAGTACAATATCCGACCCCGTATTATTCAATTCCGATGTCAGATTGTTAACCAAAGTCATGGCAGCCGTTTCCCCCACCTCTCTGGCAGGATAATTCACTGTGGTCAGATTGGGCTCAATTACCCTGCTGACAGGCTCGTTGTTAAATCCTGCAATGGCAATGTCGCCGGGTACCGATACTCCCTCTTTCTTAAGATTCAGAATGATCGAAACCGCCGTAGTGTCATTCGAGGTAAACACTGCATCAGGCAGATCTTTCATTTTCAGTATCTTTCCAGCAACCTCTGCTCCAGCTCTTTCCGTTAAATCATTAACCACCACCAGCGACTCCCTGTATTCCAGACCGCTCTCTTCGAGTGCCTTTTTGTACCCAATATATCTGTCGCGGTAGACATTTCTGAGCATATTGCCTCCCACATGCATTATCCTTCTGCAACCCTGTTGCACCAGATGTGAAGTTACCTCATACCCGGCCTTTACATTATCAATGTAAACTCTTGCACACCCATTGCATTCGGAAACACGGTCAAAAAAAACAACAGGGATACCTTTTTTCAAAACCATGCTGAAATGCTTCATACTGCTGGTGTCATAAGCCAGTGAAACAATCATTCCGTCCACCCTGCTGTTATACAGTGTGTACAACCCCTCAGCTTCCTTTTTCCCGCTCTCCTGGGAATTTGCAATGATAAGATTATAGCCATACCTGCTGGCAACACTCTCTATACCTGCTATCACTGAAGCCATAAAGTAACTGTTCAGTTTTGGAACAAGAACTCCCAGTGTTAACGTTTTCTTTAACCTCAGGCTGCTTGCAAACCTGTTCGGACGGTAATTCATCTTACGGGCAGTATCCTGAATACGGAGTCTTGTCCTTTCGCTGATACCCTTATGATTGCTGAGCGCCCTGCTGACTGTTGACGGTGAAATACCCAGCTTTTCAGCAATATCATAGATTGTTACATCTTTCTCTTCTTTCATTTTACCCTGCTTTTAACCTGGTTTGAATATCACCAGGAAAAAATAAATTTATGCAACCGATTGCAATTTTACTATTTTTTAACTCACTTTGTATATAAAAAAATATAATTTTAAGGGGTTTTAACGAGTAACCATTTTGATCTGACAATTTAATTTCAGCTTAACGATTTACCATAACCTTTATAACCAGCTTATGTCATGAAAAGAAGAAAATTCATTACCAGCACCGTTTCTGCAGCAGCAGGAACAATCGTTATTCCCACTATTGTGCCTGCATCCGTGATAGGCAAAAACCCGCCGAGCGACAGAATTAATATCGGATGGATAGGCTGCGGCAGACAGGGAACAGGAGATGTAAGAGGAACCCTCAGATTTGACTCATGCATGTTCGTCGCCTGCTCCGACGTCGATTCGAGGAGAATGGAGATCGGCAAGAAGATGATCGACGACTTCTATACCAAACAGACCGGCAACAGCAAGTATTCCAACGTCAGAATGTACGGCGATTACAAAGAGATGCTTCTCGATAAATCGATCGATGCCGTAATGATAACAACTCCCGATCACTGGCATGCCCAGCCTGCAATAGAGGCAGCGCTGGCCGGCAAGGACATTTATCTTGAAAAACCCACTTCCTTGACGGTCGTGGAAGGAAGACAGCTTGTTGACGTCGTCAAACGTAAGAAAGTCATCCTGCAGGTGGGAACACAGCAGAGGTCCAGCGCCCAGTTCAGGGTTGCCGCCGAGCTGGTGAGAAACGGAAGAATAGGAAAGCTTCATACCGTGAAGATTGGTCTGCCGGGTGATCCCTCAGGCCCCGAGGCACCGGAGATGCCGATACCCAAAAACCTTAATTACGATATGTGGCTCGGTTCCACTCCTTATGTGTATTACACCGAGATGAGAGTTCATCCGCAAAACAGCATTACTGACAGGCCAGGATGGCTTAGATGCGAACAGTTCGGTGCAGGAATGATAACCGGATGGGGACAGCACCACTTTGACTCCGCCATGTGGGGAATGGATACCGAGCATACTACGCCGGTTTCAATAGAAGCAGTCGCTGATTTCCCGAAATCCGGACTATGGGATGTTCACGGCGACTTTATGGCAAAAGCTGTTTACGCCAACGGCATAACCATGCTCACAAGCGGAGGATATCCAAACGGCATAAGGTATGAAGGAACCGATGGGTGGATTTTTGTTACACGCGGCAATTACAGGGCAACGGAAAGCGACCCGATACCACAGGGTCAGGATAATCCACCGCTATCGGCAAGCGATCCGAAAATCCTGGCTCCAATCGGAGAAAATGAAATTCATCTCTACGTAAGCAATAACCAGCAGGGTAACTGGCTCGACTGCATAAAATCGCGCAAAGAACCCATCTCGCCGGTCGATATCGGGCACTATGCTTGTACCGTGTGCCTTATCACCCACATTGCAATGAAGCTCGGAAGAAGACTCAAATGGGATCCGGCAAAAGAACTGTTTATAAACGATGACGAAGCCAATAAAATGTTGTCGAGGCCGCAGAGAAAACCCTATGGAACAAACTATATAAATATGTAAATACATGAAAATCTTTAAATATTCAGCCCTGGCATTTGCCGGGGCTATCCTTTTATCGTTGCCCGCCTCTGCGGCCAAAATCACAGCAGTACGCGTCGGCACAAAAATTAATGTGTCGGTCGACGGTAAGTTTTTTACCAGTTATATTTTTTCAGAGGACGAAAAATATCCTTTCTTCTTTCCTGTTAACGGCCCCGCAACAGGACTTTCCGTTACTTCCATGAGAAACGCAGAGTATCCTCATCACAGCTCGCTTTTCTTCGGATGCGATCTTGTTAACGGTGGCAACTGGTGGCAGGAAGGCCTGGAAAGGGGCAGAATAATCTCAGTCAACCCCGAAATAATTAAACAGGGAGGCGATACGGTCATTATCACCGATGAATGCATCTGGAGCAGACCCGGTGCAGTCTCTCCGATAAAAGACAGGAGAAAATTTACGATTACCTCACCATCAAAGGACCTCTATCAGATCGAAGCTGAAATAGTAATGGAAATGCTTACTGATGTCAGGATACTTAAAACCAACCACTCATTCTTTTCCGTGAGAACGGCCCCTGACATATCGGTAAAATACGGAGGCACCATGATCAATGCCGAAGGCCTCAGAAGCGAAAAGGAAACCTTTGGGAAAAAATCGGCATGGCTCGGTTTTTATGGCAAAAGAGGAGCTGTTACTGAGGGGATAGCAATCCTGCAGCATCCTTCAAACCCCTGGTATCCCGCACCGTGGTTCACACGTGACTATGGTTTCATGTCGCCCACACCAATGTACTGGCCCGAAAACGATAAGGATATCTTTATGAAAAAGGGAACAGTTCTTGCCCTCAGGTATCTTGTGCTGGTGCACTCGGGCGATGCTTCTCAGGCACGCATAGGGGAAATATTCTCGGATTTCAGCAGGAAAAGTTACTGACTCTTCTCCTTCAGGCGCCTGTAAATGCAGTTTTGATCATCACAAAGGCTGCATGTGTAATCGCTGAACCTGACATTTCTTCCTATTCCTATTATGCCGCTTACCGACTTAACAGGTATCATAAGGGCAGACCCGGTAAGCCTAATGCCGCAGAAATTATCGGGCAGCAGGCTTAAAAGCTTATGCTGTTCCGCGACATCCCAGCCGCAGTAACCCGGACTGTAACGGTTGGTTATTGAATGACCCTCTGCTCCGGCAATATTTTTCAGTTTCTCCTGCATCAAATCGGCTGCAGACTCGGCAATTTCGCTGCCGGTTATGTCGAGGATATAGCCCCTGAGAAAATCCTTCTCCTTCAACAGCTGCCCTGCCCTCTCTCCCGGACCCGGGCCTGCCGTACAGAGAAAAACGGCGGCTTTCTCAATTTTTCTTAACTGAGTTACGATGATTTTACCTGCCTTGAAATCTATCCCGTTTATTCTGAGAGTACCGGAGGCTTTATCGGCCGAAACATCATCAAATATTGCAAACTCGGCCCTGATGTCGCATATACCTGCAGCTTCCTTCAGGGTATCTTCTATAATTTCTGCAATAAGGTCATTGTCTCCGCCCTTTTCGTGGTCGATCAGGCGGCCGATTTTTACCGGATCAATATCCAGTTCGTCAAATCCGAACCGGTATGTATATCTTTTCATGGCCGTCCTGTATCATCAATAATTGCACCCGATTCCCTTACTATTCTTTCCACTGTGCTTTCACATCCCATTGTTGTAAGGTGAATGCCGTTCACTCCTCTCATCTTCCTGATTTTCTCAGTCAATTCAAGTGCTATCTGAATACCCTCCTCTCCCGCTTCATCACCAGCTTTCTCAATCCTTCTGACGACACTGTCAGGCACAACTACTCCCGGCACTTCGTACCTGAGGTGATTTGCCATCCTGAGGCTTCTCAGAGGGGCAATGCCGACAATAATATATACTTTGTCGAGTATGTCTTTCCTGTAAAGTTCTTCAAGCCACTCTTCCAGTCCATCGACATCAAATATCAGGTTGGTTTGAAGGAACTGTGCTCCGGCATTGACTTTTTTATGTTCTCTCCATGCCTGGTATTTTGGTTTTGATGCAAAAGGCGAAGCCGCAGCTCCCAGAAAATATGATGGTTTGCATTTTATTTCACGGCCGTCGAGATATTTCCCCTCATCTCTCATTCTTCTCAGAATCCAGAGCATCTGCACGGCGTCGAGATCGAACATTTCAAGTGATCCTGTTGGTTTACTTCCTATTACGGGGCTGTCGCCGGTGATACACAGAATATTTTTTATTCCCTCCATATTCGCGCCAAGGGCTTTTGCCTGGAGGCTGTAACGGTTATTATCGCGTCCGGTCAGTTGCAGCACGGGGTCAGCTCCCATTGAGGCCGCAACTTTACAGCAGGCCTGACCCGACATCCTTGGGACGGCAGCGGAATTATCGGTAAAATTTAAAGCTGAAACAAACGGTTTTACTGCTTCTATATTCTTTTTAAGTCTTGATATATCGGGATGCAGCGGCGGAATGACTTCCGTGGTGAACACAAATTCCCCGTTTTTCAGCCTCCTTTCGAGGCTGCCTGCCGATTCGTGATTAGAGGAAGGATGATAAACTGCATCTCCGTTCCACCATTCAGGCTGTCGCACAGGGCGAAATACGTTTTCCCATGTCTCGTTACGGACTTCAGGGTTTCGTGAAAGCATTCCCCTGAAAAATTTCCCTGTACCGGTTTTCCGCAGCTGCCTTACCACATCAGCCCATGTTTCACCCCCAACCTTTTCCCAATCGAGCGGTGGCAGTACCTCCATAAGTTTTTCCTCCCTGCCCTTGCTGAATGCTCTCCTGTATATCAGATACCAGACACATTTCCTGGTTTTATCGACATAGCAGTACTCAGGTGTTGAACCGCCGCACGGGCCGTTACGCAGACCCTTCGGGCATTCCATCGGGCAGATAAATGCTGTCTCCTGTAAAAGGCAGTTACCGCACATACGGCATCCGAAAAGAGGTCCCTTTACGACCCGTTCAATCCATGCCAGCAGCCTTAATGAGAACTTCTGTCGCTTAAAGGGAAGAAAAGGAGGCTGCCATCTTCGAACCGGTGTGAATAACGCCATGTCTTTATGTGTTCTTTTTCAGCTTCTGAGCCGCTTCAATGTACCTGATGGCATAGTCATCCCTGCCCAGCACAAGGTCGGTTGCCCTCACTGCCATTGCTGATTTTCCGGGATGGGCAATCGGACAGGTTATACCTGCGGCTATGGCAAGTGCAAGGAATGACGAGTTAAGGTATTCTCTTTCGGGAAGTCCGAATGAAATATTGCTTGCTCCCATCGTCATGTTGTGACCCAGCCGTGAACTGATAAGTTTAATTGTTCCGAGGGTCACCATGCATGCCCCGGGGTCGGCGCTCACGGCCATTGCAAGGGGGTCGATGATAACGTCTGCTGCAGGGATTCCTTCTGCTACGGCCCTGTTTATTATTTTTCCTGCTATTGCCAGCCTCTTCTCCGGATCGTGTGTAATGCCGTCATCATCCATCACCAGACCTATTATTGCAGCCCCGTATTCCTTTGCTACCGGCAGAAGCGCCCTAAGCGATCTTTCCTCTCCGTTTACAGAGTTAATAAGACATTTCCCCTTCGAAACCTTAAGGGCTGCCTCAATGGCTTTCGGGTTGGGCGAATCGAGGCAAAGCGGGATGTCGAAATTATCCTCAAGTGCTTTCACGACTTCAGGAAGCAACTTCTCATCCTCCACACCCGGGAATCCTACATTTACGTCAAGTACATCGGCAAAATCATCGATTTGTTCGCGTGCCAGTTCAAGTACATATTCAAAATTTCCCTCCCGGAGTGTTGATACCAGTTTTTTCCTCCGCGTGGGATTGATACACTCTCCGATAATCACCACCGGCCCTGCAGTGCTGATTACAACTTCGCGGGTCGTGCCCCTGAGTATTGTTTCCATGTTATTTCTATGAAACCAGTTTATTAAGATAATTGACAGCCCCCTGGGGATCGGGAGAATAGAAGTCGGCTCCAATTTTCTGACAGAACTCCATTGTTACCGGAGCACCTCCGACCAGAATTGTCCTTGCGGGGTCTTTACTTTTGATCTCTTCCACGATTTTCTTCATATTATCCATTGTTGTCGTAAGCAGAGCCGAAAGACCCACAATTGCGTCGGGATGCCGGCTGATGGCATTAAAGAATTTTACTGCCCCGGCATCAACACCCACGTCAACAACTTCCCATCCTCCGCCTTCCACCATCATTGCAACCAGATTCTTTCCGATATCGTGAAGGTCGCCCGTAACCGTACCGATTATAAAGGTACCTTTCCTTTTTGTTTCACCCGAAAGGAAAAAAGGTTTAAGGTGCGCCATTGCGCTGCTCATCGCCTTTGCCGACATCAGCATCTGAGGAACGAATATTTCCTGCCGGCTGAACTTATTGCCGACGATTGTCATGGCCGGAATGAGTGCCTCTTCGAGAAGAACACCCGGACTGATACCCGCGTCGAGAGCTTTCCTTGCAAGCTCATCGGCGCCTTCCTGGTCTTTCAGCGAAGGCGGATAGGGAGATGCCTTGTTAATTTTCCCCATTTCGACACAATATGACAATTGTTTAAGGATTTCTTCCATCTTGGCCGGTTTATTGGTACAGAATGCGAATTTATCAGAAAAATGTTCAATTAACACAGGTAAATGTCTGTTTTGTGATTTTCGCAATTAATCAGACCTAATCCGGAATTGAAATCACATAATGAAGACTTTATGATAGAAGATGAGAATCTCTCTTTTGTCTGATCTAACCGGGCAGATTTCTCCCAATTCTGAAAAAGTTCGTGATGAAATTTAAACAAGTCCCTCCTTCAGGGCAAAGCGTATTATATCCGAGGTGGTTTTCAGTTTAAGCTTTTCGAGAATTCGTTCACGGTAGGTACTTATGGTTTTGGGGCTTAACGACAATTCCCCGGCTATTGCGGATATTGTTTTGCCTGATGCCAGCAATGTCACAACTTCAAGCTCTCTTGCCGATAATTTCTCGGTAACGGGTTTCTCCGTTTCATCAAGAACGGCCATGGAGATCTTTTCGGCCAGGGAGCGCGTAATATACCTGCCTCCTTCTCTCACTTTCAAAAGGCAGGAAATCAGCTCTTCGGTTGCGCTTGTTTTGGTAAGATATGCTGAAGCACCCATTTTCAGGGCTTTTATTGCATATTGTTCCTCAGGATGCATACTTAAAATAACCACTGAAATTTCCGGCCAGCCCTTTTTGATATCTCCCAGCAGATCGAGACCGCTCCTCCCTGGCATTGAAATATCGAGAACAATTATATCATAACCTGATGTTACAAGTTTATTCATCATCTCCTGGCCGGAAGAAGCCTCATCTATGGGTCCGAAACTCCTGGCAGGATCAGACTCGAGGATCATTTTTATGCCCTGCCTTACAACCGGATGATCGTCAGTAATCAATACCTTAATCATTTATTATCTTTTTAAGCGGAATCGTGACTTTTACTGTAGTACCACTTCCGGGGATCCCTGTAATCTCAGCCTTACCTCCCATAATCCTTGCCCTTTCCCGTATGCCTGTAAGTCCAAAAGCGTTGGGGTTAATCAAATCAGACTCCCTTATGCCAATACCGTCATCGGAGATTTCAAGGAAAATATCCTCCTCCATCAACCGAAGGACCACCTTCACTTTTTCTGCCTTTGAATGCCTTGCGGTATTGGTAAGTGATTCCTGGATAATCCTGAATGCTACAACTGATAATTCTTCATCCATTTTAAGGTCATCCGGAATTATGGAAAGTTCATATTTTATCGCAGTATTTCCTGAGAATTCTTCAAGGTGATATTTAAGTGCTTCCTGGAGTCCGAAGTCATAGAGCAGTGAAGGTCTCAGATCGGATGATATCCTGTGAACTATTTTAACGGTATCATCCACCATATGCATCAGATCATTAACCTTTTCAATGAACCCTGCATCACCTGTTTTCTCTCCGGTTTTAAGCATATTCAGGCCCATCTTAAGGATTGTGAGTTTCTGACCAAGGTCGTCGTGGAGGTTAATTGCAATTTCCTTTCTTTCCATCTCACGGATACTCTCCATTTTTCTTGAAAGTTCTCTCAGCTCATCCCTGGAATTTCTGAGCATCTCCTCATAGTTAATAATATCGGTGATATCCCTTAAAATAGCGCTGATTCCAATCAACAGGCAGGAAAAGTTAAAAATCGGGTGGATATATGCATCATAATGCCTTAAGCCTGAATTGTCACTTGAAAATTTTATTCTTCTCCTGAGACTTTCACCCTTAAGAATTACATCATGAATGGCTGAATCAAACTGTCTGGAATCTTCGGGTCTTAAGCCCAGGTCCTGGTTCCTTCTGCCTGTAACTTGTTCGTAGCTCATTCCCAGAGCTTCACAAAATGCCCTGTTTGCATAGGTTATCCTTCCGGTAAGGTCATAGCTTAAGATAAAATCAAGCGTGGAATTGTTAATCAGGGCATTCCTCTTTTCACTTTCAATCAGGTTTTTCTCCGCAATTTCCTTCTCCCTGACTGCCCGTTTCTTTTCGATAGCTGAAATAATGGCATGTCCGACCCTTGTCAGGTTCTTCTTCAGCAGATAGTCATCTGCCCCCAGTTTCATGCATTCAACTGCAATTTCGTCATCGACAGCGCCGGTAATAAGAATAAACGGAACATAATGATTTATTTCATTCCTGATTTTAAGAGCCTGTAATCCGTTGAACTGGGGCAATGAAAAATCTGACAGGATAATATCAGGTTGACGCTCCGTGAGTGCTTCAATAAATCCATATTCTGTCGTAACAATCTGTCTCTCAAACTGAATATCACTCCTGGCAATATAATGACATATCAGATTAAGATCGCTTAAGTCATCCTCTATGAATAATATTTTCAGTTTTTCTGCCACCAGCTTCTCTTTAATACGGTATAAGCCCGGGGGTTGTTCAATTCAAGCCTCTAACAGTCTTATTATCAAATATGTAAAAATACAAATTATGCTTTAAAACTAAAAACAAATTTTTGACTGAATTTATAAAATCCCGGGAACTTTCACGGATACTGCCTTTCCAGCCTCTGTGAACCTGACAATATAGATACTGCTTTTCTGAAAAGGAATAATTTCATAATCACCCGAGGCTTCTATTTTTTTAGCGAACAATAATTGCCCGGAGGCAGAAAATACCGATAAAAATCCTTTTGACCCGTCAGGGATTCTGATTTCGGCTCTGATCATATTTCCGGAGCTGTATGCGTAAATATGATCAGCTACTGTATACTCTTTTTCGATCCCTGTAAAAACAGCATCAGAGAGTGTCAGATAAAACCTCTGCTGATAATCTCCTGCAGGCAGGAAAATCCTGTATTCACCGCCATCATTCAGATTTATTACTGCTCCGGTCTGCTGGTCTTTAAGTACAACTGATTTATCGAGATAAATACCTGAAATATCCCTTATCCTGATCACAACCTCAGAGCTTCGGTCTGTTTTAATTCCGAGGCGGAGAGTTACTGATGAACCGCCGGTATAGGGGATTGCGCTGATTGACAGACTTCTTGCATCATTGCTGAAAACATAGAAATTTGTGACTGCCTGGTCAGTGTTTGGAATCTTCAAGGCATCATACTGACTGTCAAAATTATAAGTCGACCTGTAATCATAATAAATAACCATCGGATCGAAAGAGTCAATATTATCAGAATACCCGGCAACAATCCTTAACAGTGACCTGTCTCCTTTACCGCCGTCTGGTCCCTTCTCTTCCTGCTGAGTCGTAAAAGAATTGTTTTTCTCTGTTTCCTGTGCTGCGGAAGGAATCAGGCCGTAAATACCTGCTGCTGCAAGGGAAAGAATCAGATACCTTTTCATAGCTCTCAGGAATTTGTAAATCCTGAGCTAAGATATTGTAAAACTGTTGTTTATAATGTAGGATTCTTTCCTGATTACATGTAAGGAATTCCGACTTATCCTGTAGGAATTTTTCCTACATTCTGCAATCCGGAAAATCAAAAAATCATTGGAGCACGCTGTCAGGGATGAGGCTTGTTGGTGAGTTAAAATGCCTGTGTCTTTTTTTAAACGGGACTGACAAGATCAAAGATGACGGAAAGCAATCGTTTTTTATCAAATGGTTTTGAGATATAGGCATTAAAACCTGAATTCATGACCTGTTCTCTCTCATCGGCATATGCGGTCTGGGCAATAATCGGAACGTTGGGGTACAACTCCCTGATCAGCCTGGTTGCGGTATATCCGTCCATTTCAGGCATTTTTATGTCCATGAGTATCAGATCAAAATTCTCTCCCCTTTTGCAAATTTCAACTGCCTCCTTTCCATTCCTTGCTCTAACATGTTCTGCATTTATGTCCCTTATGAAATATGTAAGAAGCTTGTAGTTACTGTCGATATCCTCGGCGATCAATATCCTTTTCTTTTCCCTGAAACTCTGATTTTGTTCGGAATCAGGTTGGGTTGATTCCTTTATTTCTGCAACGGGTTTAATATATGGAACGGTAAAAACAAAAGAAGAACCTGCTTCAGGGCGGGAAGAGAACGTTAAATTACCACCCAGAAGACCGGCATATGCCTTCGAGATAGCGAGACCAAGTCCGGTGCCTTCATAAAGTTTAGGTCCGGCATGTGGCACCTTGAAAAACCTTTCAAATATTCTTGCATGAAATTCGGGTGGAATTCCGATACCGGTATCCGATACTGTAACCCTGATATTGCTATCCTTATGCTCGGCGACCACGGAAATGTGTCCCTTGTCTGTAAATTTTACGGCGTTATTTACCAGATTGATTAATATCTGAGTAAACCTCGCCTTATCTGTAATGATTATTCTTTCATCCTCATTAAGCTTGTTATCAACGATAAATTGAAGTCCTTTTTCCCAGGCAGCATTTTCAAATTGCCTTTTTACAGAAGCTAAAATTGCACCGATATCCGTTTCGGATTTATTTATCTTGACAATATTTGCCTCAATGTTTGAAATGTCAACTATGTCGGAAATTACGGATAACAGGTGGTTGCTGCTCTGGACAATCATTTCGGCATATGATTTTCTGGCGGTCTGAACGATGTCTTCTTCGTTCAGAAGGGTTGAGACTCCGACAATTGCGTTAAGGGGGGTTCTTATTTCATGCGAGATATTCTGCAGGAAGGCTGTTTTCAGTCTGTCACTTTCCTCAGCTTTTTCCTTTGCCTTAACCATCTCATTTTCGAAAAGTTTTCTTTCGGTAATATCATGCCCGATGCCAACAAGCCCCTGAACGGCTCCCGATGCATCCTTCAGGGGAAACTTAGAGGTTAAAAGCCACCTTTTCCTGTTATTTCTGTCAAAAAAATACTCTTCCCTGTTTATGATGGGCATCCCTGTTTCGAGAACAAAAATATTGTCGGCATGTCCCCGTTCTCCTATCTCACCCGGGTATAATTCCAGGTCAGTTTTGTAAAGAACCTCCTCCGGTTTGGTCAGGCCGGCTAATGCGATATCTGCTTTGTTGGTCAGTATTTTCTTTCCATACCTGTCGAGGAAATATATTGGGTTAGGGAGATTATCAAGAAGTGTTCTGAGCATCATCCTTTCCTGCCGGATATTTTCCTCAAGTTTAATCCTTTCAGTAATATCAAGGTAAGAAGAGAGGAAATGTTTTACGGAGCCATCTTCATTTCTTATGCAGACAACCGACAAAGCAACATTAACGAGAGATCCGTCTTTTCTTATGAACCGTTTATCCAACGCATAGTTGTCCCTTAACCCGTCGAGTGCTTCCTGAAAAAGAATCATATTCTTATCCAGGTCTTCGTGGTATGTAATATCTGTCCATTTCTTACCTGTCAGCTCCTCTTTGCTGTAACCGGTCATTTCACACAGGGTCTTATTGATTTCAAGAAATGAGCGGTCGGGAGAGGTCACACTCATTCCAACGGCAGCATTTTCAAAGTACAATCTGAACTCTTCCCTTGACCTCTGGAGCTCTTTCTCTACCTCTTCCTTCCTTGCTATAAGTTCTCTTTTGGAAATGGCGGCCCGGATTGCTTCGCCCAACCTGTAATAATTTTTTTTGATAATGTAATCATCCGCTCCCGACTTCATGCATTTTACGGCCACATCTTCATTGACAGAGCCGGTTACAAGGATAAACGGGATGTTAGGCTTCAGTTCGTTCCTGATTAACAGTGCCTGCATGCCGTCAAACCTGGGAAGAGTATAATCTGATAGAATAATATCCGGATTCATGTTTGCAAGAGCCTGAACGTATTGATCCTGGTTTTCGACCAGCTCTTCCGCAAAATCAATTTTTTCCCTTTTCAGCTGCTTCAGTACCAGTTGTGCATCGGCAGGGTTATCTTCAACAAGTAGTATTTTTAAAGGTTTATCCATTCACTTTAAATTCTTATTCTCAGTGAAAATTACTTCTTAACGGGGCGTATCATTTACGAGTAGCCAGTACAGACCGAGACTGCTCATGGCATTCATAAACTGCTCAAAATCGACCGGCTTTACAACATAGCTGTTCACACCCATGTTATACGCCTCAATCATATCCGGCTCTTCTCTGGAAGAGGTTACCACCACAACAGGGATGTTTTTTATCTTGCTGTTGCTTTTCACCTCTCTCAGGACTTCCAGACCGCTTACTTTTGGCAGCTTAAGATCGAGAAGAACCACTTTCGGAGGTGAATCAGGGCACCGGCCTTTGTATTTATTCCTGTAGAAAAAGAAGTCAAGGGCTTCTTCGCCGTCTTCAGCAATAAGTACGTTATTTGCCAGGTTATTTTTTCTTAGAGCCCTGAGAGTAAGCTCCGCATCTTTGGGGTTATCCTCCACAATCAAAATATCCACTGCTGATAGATTGTTTGTTGTTCCCATACAGATTTAATTTATATTTTACTCCTGTTCAACTTCATTTGGTTTCACTGAAGGGAGGGAAAAGAAGAATACCGAACCCTCCCCTGGTTTACTCTCGGCCCATACCTTACCGCCGTGCCTTGAGATAATCCTGTAAACAATAGCCAGTCCAACACCGTTCCCCTCAAATTCTTTCTGGCTGTGAAGACGCTGGAAAACTCCGAATAATTTGTGATAATATTTCATATCAAATCCCACACCGTTATCCTTCACATAGTAAATTGTCTCACCCTTATGCTGTTCATAACCTATGGTTATTTCTGTATTAGTGTTCTTTGAAGTGTACTTTAGTGCGTTTGAAATCAGGTTCGTCCAGACGAGCCTGATGGTTGTGGCATCTCCCCATGTACGCGGAAGTTTCATAATATTGATTTTGACATCCCTTCCTTCCGAACCGCTAAGCAGTTCATTATACACTGAACCTGCGATTGCCTCCATATCAATCCTGACAGGCTTCATGGTTGCTCTTCCTACCCGTGAAAATGCCAGCAGGTCATCAATAAGCTGTCCGAGATGTACAGAACTTGACTCAATTATGTCACATATTCTCAGGCCTTCTTCGTTAAGGCGATTTCCGTAATCTTCCCTGAGAATTGAAGTGAAGCTGTGAATTGCTCTCAACGGAGCCCTCAGGTCATGAGAGACAGAATAGCTGAATGCCTCAAGCTCCCTGTTGGCAGCCTCCAATTGAGAAGTCCTTTCCTTAACCTTTTCCTCCAGAATGTCATTCATCCTTCTCAGCTCATTTTCCATCTGCTTTCTCCTTGTCAGATCTCTTACCACTACAGCAACTCCCACTACTTCATTTGAATCATTAACGATTGGGTTATGAGTCTCTTCAAAATATATTCTCTGTAGCTCTTGTTCGCCCGAGAAGGCCTCCTCCACAACTTTCTCACCGGCAAGGGCCCTGTCAATGTTTTTCTTTGCCAATTCCCTGTCGGATTCATTTGTCATACAATCAAAAATGGATACTCCCAGATCTGGAGAAGTATCATAAATCTTTTTCATGGTATTTGCATGAGCCGAGTTAAAACTTGTATACCTGTAATTCCTGTCGAGGGAAAATATCGGCATTTCGGAACTTTCGTTCAATCCTCTTAGAATGTTATATTGTTCGCGGTATCTCGTTTCAGCGGCGGCCCGCTCCTTTTCTGTTTCATATTGAAGCTGATAGTACCTGGTTTCGAGGTTCCGGCGCAGATAGCCTGTGGCAAAACCTGCCGCCACAATGAGGAGCAGGCAGATAATTATAATCGCTCCAGCCTGAAACCTTAAAGGTGTATATATTTCATGAGAGTCGACCTTGGCCACCATATACCAGTTGGTGCCTTTAATACGTCTGATATTGGTTATTACCGGCACTCCTCTGTAATCCTTCCCTTTGAAGGATCCTTCAAAGCCAAGTGCGGCCCTTACTGCAGGGATGCTTTTATCCGTGAGGGGCAAACGAAGTTTCAGAGCTGTTTCCTTAAAATGTCTGAGTTCATTAAGAAAAAGCACTGAATCGCCCTCTCTTCTTACAAGAAGGGTTTCTGATGTTTTGCTTGGTGTGGGCCAGCTCTCAATAAGCGGATACAGGGTTTCCTGTGGGGATATAACAAAAACCATTGCAGCAAACGCTGATGTATCAACCTCTTTATTTCTGCGGATCGGCACCACCATATCGATATGAGGATAAGGGATTACCGGTGAACTGTGAAAGTCGCTTATGATAAGCCTGTTCTCACTTATTGCTTTAGCAACATCCCGCCCTGCAGGGTTGCCAATGAGTGAGTCGCCGGAAGGAGAGGCCATCAGAATTCTTATCTGACTGTCAGCTAACCTCAGTATCCGGTATTCATAGCTGACCCTGTAGGCTTCCATAAGACTCCTGAGATAGTCAGTGAAATACCCTGAGTGTTTTCCTGAAATAAGATCATCAACCGCTTCAGAGACCATCTTATTCTTCATCAGCAAATGCCCGTCTCCAACCCTCTCTTTCATCCATCTCTCTATCTGGCCGGCTTTAAGGTCTGCAACGGCCGAAAGCTCTTCATTCACCTTTTCGTCAGCTTCATTTTGCAGGTAGCTGTAATAAAATATGCCGCCCGCTATTACAATTAAAGAATAGAAGAACCAAATGGAGATGAAGGTGATATTCCGTGGCTTTTTAAACCTGTACTTTTTGCCCAAGATGGTTTGATTTTAAGGATCCTTTCTCAAAAATAAATAATGTAACCTGTAATTCCTGTAGTCATAAATACATTCAGTTTGTAAGATTTTACCTACAGACAGTTGCAAATCTGAATTATTTTATGGAATTATTGGATAACTGAGTCTTTTTCTTTTCCGGAAACCAGGTTTCTTTCAATTACAAGTTTAATGAGATCGGCAGTCGATTTAAGGTTCAGTTTTCTTATGATTCGCGCACGGTAGGTACTGACAGTTTTGGGGCTGACAGAAAGTTCAAAGGATATCTCCTTAATTGATTTTCCTGATCCTATCATCCCGAGCACCTGAAGTTCCCTTGCTGACAGCATGTTTTCGATGCTTTGCTCCTTAACATCATTTCGTGAAATAATATGGTCTGCGAGAGAGTCAGATATATACCTGCCCCCTTTGGCAATTGTAATTATGGCATTAATCAGCTCTTCAGGGGGCTGCGATTTTGTAACATACCCTGACGCTCCAAGCCTGATAGCTCTGATGCCATACTGGTCCTCGGGAAATATGCTCAGGATCAGAACCGGCAAAGCGGGTTTACTTAACTTTACATCTTTTAAGACATCAAGTCCGTTTCTGTCGGGCATGCTGATATCCAGAATCAATAAATCATATTCATTACCGGAAAGCAATTCCAGTGCTTCCCTGCCCGAACAGGCCTCATCAATTCTTCCGAACCTGCAATGTGCATCATCCTCAAGCAATTGTCTCAGACCCTTTCTGACAACAGGATGGTCGTCGGCAATGAGTACATTAATCATACACAATTTGTTTTTCTGCCTGCAAAAAATTATCCGGAGAATTTTCCGGGAAAGGTAACTTTTATGGTAGTTCCCTTTCCGGCCGAACCGGAGATATAAAAACTGCCGTTGTGTCTTATGGTTCGTTCCCTCATTCCCACAAGACCAAGAGACCTGCTGCTGTTAACACTTGCAGCACTTATTCCCTTGCCATTATCTGTAATAAAGAGGGAAATCTTTGATGGCGTATGTTTCAACTCAACTGTAACATTATTTGCACCTGAATGTCGCACAATGTTAGTGAGTGCTTCCCTAATTATCCTTAGCATATCTGACGAAAGCTCATTGTCTGGTTTTAAATCCCTGTCGGGGCAGATAAATATGGTATGAATTCCGGTGCTTTTGCCAAAATCGTTCAGCTGCCATTCAATTGATTCGGCAAGTTCCAGATCATTCAGCAGGCCTGGTCTTAATCCATATAAGATTTTTCGCACCGCCGCATGTGTTTCTGCAATGAGTTTAAATATTTTCTCAAATTTCTCTTCAATCCTGTGCGACTTAACCCCGGTACCAGATTTAACAGAGGCCAGTTCGAGGCTTATTGCAGTAAGCTTCTGGCTCAGGTCGTCGTGAAGATCGCGAGATATCCTTTCCCGTTCTCTTTCAACTATTTCGTCAATATGTTTAGCAAGGGCCCTTAACTCGCGGGTTGATTTCTGATATTTCTTTTTCAGATTTATTAATCCCGTAACATCCGACTCGAGAATGGAAAGGGATTTTACGCTGCCATCATTTCCGAAAACGGGATAAAAGCTGTACTGCATTATCCTTGTTTTAATTCCCGGAACTGCATTTTCGGTGGCTGAAAACTGCGTACCATCCAAACCCCTTCTGTAGTACTCTATCCATTTCCTGCCATTCTTCCCCTTATGGCAGAGGGTTATTTCCTGGCCTTCATTTAATCTGCTTCCCAAATATTTTAGCAACCGGTTATGAAATACTGAATTTCCTGCAATAAGTTTCATTCCTGAATCAATAATCCAGAATGCGGAATCATATTTTTCTATTACAGAGGATAAAAGCTTTGCAGATTCTCTTATCTGGTCTGATGAAAGTTTTTTTCTAATTGCTGTGGCAATAAGGTCTGTAATATTCTCGAGGAAAGAAATAAGTTCAGGATAAAACCTGTTTTTCTCCCTGTCCAGTATTTGTAAAAGCCCCAGAATTTCACCTTCTGATTTTAGAGGCAACAGTGCAGCAGATTCATATCCCTCTCCCAAGCAACGGAGCCTTGACCGCGGCACAAGTTCTGAGAGGTCGTATGAAGCAATCAATCCTGAAATGTCGTTGGTCCAGAAGCTGCCATTTGCAGTAAAAAGGGGGTTCCCCGGATCGTAATTTCCTGTAATAACCATCCCGCAAATACATTCAAGTATTGGTTTACCGGCATCGTCTGTTAAAATTTTCCCTTCCTTATCGTATGAAAGAAGAGTGTTCTCCAATCTGACAAATTCCTGTGCCAGCCCAAGAGTTACAAAATAGGGAAAATCAATTCCATTCCTAAGGCGTAAGGCCATAGCATCAAATCTGAAATAGGTCTTTATAAACGATGAAACAGATGAAGCCAGGTCAGCCAATGTGTCTGTGCCGTTAATAATTCTGAGGATTTCGATATAACACAATCTGAGATCTTCATTCAACTTTTTTGTTGTAATATCCCTGATAATCATTACAGTTCTTAATGCGCCTCCGGGGATTTTAAAAACCACCGAAGAAATATCGGCCAGGAATCTGCTTCCGTCCTTCCTGATCATAAAAAGCTCTCCCTGAGCTCTTCCTTTAGCCCTTCTCTCATCAAGGAGTGCCGTGAGTCTTTTATCAGAGGAATCAACCAGTCCGGTCCGGCCCGAATTAATTATTTCTTCCTCGGTCATCTGAAAGAGGTTACAGGCTGCATTATTGGCTGCGAAGATGCCTCCGTCGGGAGAAGTAATCAGCAGCGCATCCATGCTGTTCCTGAACACTGCTTCATAATTGACGATTTCTTCCATTTCAGGAGAATATCACTCTATATTAATGAATTATATTCAATATTATAAAATTACGAAAAATATTCCGGGAAGAAGATAAGGGAATGGTTATAATTTTTGGTTGTTATATGAAGCAATATATCACTGACACATGCCTGGAACACCGGGATTCTTAAATTCTTAATTAACCAATATAATATAAAAAAAAGGCAGTGCCCGATGCACTGCCTTTATATTACCGGTATAATAACTTCTCTTTATCAGAGCGGTATTACAACATAGGGAGCATAGTTATACTTTATGGTACCCACACCTGTAAGTCCTGACGCCAGGGCGCCGACCCTGAAGTAGTAATTTCTGTGCACACCGAATCCGTTCTTGTCGGTTGCGGAGTTGGCTGCAAGGTCAATCGACATGGTATAGGTTGTTGCAGGGTTAATTACCGCGTTGGAGAAACTTAACTGCGGCACTCCCGACGACAAAGGTGTTCCTGTACCCTGAGCAACAAGCGTTTTCTTGACGTTCTCGCCAACATACATATCGCTCCAGGAATACAGTCTTAACCTTGAGAGTCTTACGTTGGGTCTTCCGGCCTCCAGACTGAATGTTGCAACAATCTTGTTGTTGGCTGCATCATGGGTGATCGAAAGATTCTTGATGCGGATATAGGGTACAACTGTAAAGTCAATCCTGTTTTCACCCGGTTTAACAACTATGGTATCCTGAAACGGGAAAAAGTTACAGCTTGTAAAGTCGAACCAGTACTCATTTGAATAAACAAGATTGTTCCTGTATTCACCGTTTGGCTTGATGAGCCAGGTTTTACGTGTCGGATTTGCGGCGTACCTTCCCAGCTCACGAACACCGATAGCAGAGCCTGTAGTGGTATTCGGATCAGTTTCCACAAGGCTGCCGTCGAGGCTGTCCAGGATAGATCCATACACCTGTGCATCGGGATAGGGATAATTGTCTATCCGGCATGAGTTAACGGCGAAAAGCAGTGATCCGACCATGAAAATCAAATAATATATTTTCTTCATATTTTTCAGATTTTACAGATTAATATTCCGGGTTCTGGATTAGCTTGTTCGTTGAAACTCCGGGTATCTCCAGATAATACATTCTCGGCGTGAAAGTGAGTCCGTTGGCTGCATTATCATAATAGTTATGAACACGGAGGAAGATATACTTCGGCGGATTCACTCTCAGGTCGATAATAGGTATAAGCGAGAATCTCCTTGTGGCATTGAACCTTGTATGAAAATCCCTTCTGCGGCGGAGATCCCAGTAGCGGGTGTTTTCGAAAATAAGTTCAACTCTTCTCTCCTTAAGCACATTGTCCACTGTAAGCGGGATATCATCGGTATGACCGGCTCTTTTGCGGATATCATTGAGGCACTTGGCAGCAAGGACAGCATCGCCCTGTCCGCTTTCGGCAACAGCTTCAGCATAATTAAGATATATCTCTGCAAGCCTGAATTCCACCCAAGGCTGTGTTGAGCCGTACATTCCAAGGCTGGTGGGATTTTTGGAATCCTGCAGATATTTTCTCAATGCAAAACCTGTGCTGCTGTAGTTTGCCTGTGCGGTACCAAGTGCGCCGAAAGCTGAATAGCCGCTGGCGTTAGGTGACCCATAGCTGTAATATGTTACTCCGTCCGGTCCGACAGCGGAAGCATCAGTGTAAACGATAAAGCTGCCGTCGGGTTTAATCATGCCACCCTGCATATTGATAAGAGTACTTCCCTTGAACATTGATCCCGGAAGCAGTACGCTGGCAGTCAGTCTTGCGTCCTTGTTCTGGAAGGGTTCATACTGATTATTGTAGTAAATATAATCCTGCGGGAGAGTGCCCAGTGTTTTGGGGTTGGGAATGATGTAATTCTCATTACCATCCACTCTGGTCTTTATCGGGGCGCTTGCTCCTGTACCGTCGTCGGTATAATCTTCATACACGTCCACTGCATCAAGTGTGGTTCCCCACCTCGACGACATATACAGGGAATGGAACACTGACTGTTTCGGGTAGAACCAGAAGTCTGTCACATGACCCTGTCCGCTTGCCGCAGTACCGTCAATATAGGCTTTGAGATAGATTATCTCAGGATTATCAAAGGTTGCATATTCGAACATATCCTGGTAGTTCTTTGCGGCTTCAGCCTTATTGGCAGGAGTAGGTTTGTAGAGTTTGAAAGCCGTATTGTCCATTATCTCTTTCGATGCATTTATACATAACAGGTAATAGGCGTTGGCGTCGGCAGCCGTCATTCCTCCGACCAGTTTGGCATCAACAGCCGCTCCCGTCAGGGGAGCCTTGTTCCAGAACTTGGCAGTTGAAGCTGCATGGAGAGCCACTCTCGATTTCTGGGCCAGGGCAACCCATTTTGTCACCCTGTATATACCGTCCGATGGTCTGTTTACAGGCAGGTTTTCAATAGCCTTGTCGAGGTCGCTGATAACAAAATCCCATGTTTCTTTTTCAGTGGCACGGGGGACCATTACCTCAGTAACATCATTAGGCAACTGCTGCACCTTATCTATTAAGGGAACACCACCGTAACGTTTCACCATCGAGTAATAAATGGTTGAGCGTAAAAAGTAGGCTTCGCCCAACAACTGTTTATAGTCGTTGTCGGAAAGCTGACCTTTGGCTTTAAGTTCATCTATTATTTCAAGGAACCTGTTTATATACCTGATACCTGTATAATCCCAGTTACCTACTATTTGGGTAGCGGGACTGGTTGTATAACCGCTGGGACCGTAAATAATAGCGTCGTCTGTGTTTGAAGAAAGGCTCCAGCCACCATCACCGTTACCTCCTCCGCCGGGATGCTGATTAAACCCGTTGTTTGGATGAAAAACGAAGTCTTCCATCGGCCACCTGTTGTACAGGGTTGCCATCAGGGTCTTCACCCCGGCAGACGTTGCCAGCAGGTCTTCCGCACCCACCTTTGTAAGTGGCTTAATCTCAAGGAAATCCTTGCATGAAGCCAGGATCATGAGAAATACTGCAATTATATATATTAAACCTTTTCTCATCTCAGTAATTGTTAAAATTTAATATTCAGACCAATGTTATATGATCGCATAAGGGGATAGGTATTTCCTGCCGCATAAGCACCTTCGTCTCTTTCAGGATCCATGTCCTTGAGAAAATCGTTGCAGATCGTGAAAATATTATACCCGTTCAGATAAACCCTTACATTGTTAAGGCCGATCATTCTGGAATACTTCTGGGGAAGATTGTATGCCAGCTCAACTGATTTTAACCTTACGTATGTCGCATCCACTCTCCATTTATCTGTGGATAATCCAGTGGTAGTATTATTGGCGTTCACAGTAAGAGCCTCCCATTTGCCTGGTATCCATTTTGTTGCCGGGTCACGCGGGTTATCGGTATCATTCTCCGTATGCCAGCGGTCGAGATATCTTGCAAGGAAGAACCTGTATTGCGTTCCGTAGCCCCACTGGTCGGTTCTGGATTTAGACATTGTAAAGAGTGACGAACCGGCAAAACTGACAATCAACTCAAAATTCTTGTAGCTTGCATTCATATTGAGTCCGAACTGCATAGGGGGGTTGGTTCCATATCCAGACCACATTATCGGAAGCTGATCATTACCATCTATCACTCCGTCGCCGTTTACGTCAACAATCCTGTCCATTCCGGGAAGCATCATATAGTTACCCTGGTTTCCTCCGCAAAGAGGAGCAGTCTCGTATTGGGTAATATCAGTGTAGATACCATCCCTCTTATAACCCCACTGTCTTCCGAGGATACGGCCCTGATCATCGTAGGTGTCATTTCCGTTTTTCCATACATCCCATGTACTCTGGTTCGGGTTGCGCTCATAGTGCTTCAGCCATGTACGCGAATAAGTAAATGAACCGGAAAGACCATAATTAAACTGCCCGATTGTATTACGGTGCGATATGCTGAAGTCAAATCCCTGCTGCCACCGGCTGTTTAAGTTTTCCTGAGGGAATGAAGCGCCAAAAGTGTTGGGCAGCTGCGTTGACCTGGTTGCCAGTTCTCCGATCACATCCCTTTTGAACACGTCAAATACTAATCCCAGTTTACCTCTCCACATGTCGAGGTCGAAACCTGCATCATAGGTAGTTGTATTAACCCAGGTCAGATTACTGTTAACAATCCCGGGAGGAACCATACCGAGAGTAAGCACGCCCGGCGCAAAAATGAAACCTCCGCTCACGCCTCCCCAGCTGTAACCTTCATAATACTGGAACGCTGAGCCAGCATCCTGTCCCGATTTACCCCATGAAGCTCTGAGCTTCATGTCTGAAATAAAGGCAAATGTATTCTTAAAGAATGACTCCTGGCCTATTCTCCATCCTGCCGATACTGCAGGGAAGAAACCCCATCTCTGTGAGGGTGCATACCTGTAGGATCCATCCTCTCTGAAGCTGACCTCAAGAAGATATTTGCCTTTGTAGTCGTAATTAAATCTTCCGAGGAATGAAAGATAGGCCTCTTCGCTGCGCGTACCTTCCGCCCTCATGTTGGTAAGACTTCCCTGGTCAATGATATCCTTCGTGTATAAGTCGTCGTACTGCCTTCTTCCCATAACACTGTTATTGTCGATCTTTCTGGCCTGGTAGACCAAAGTACCTGCAACATTATGCGGGCCGAAGTTCCTTCGGTAAATCATCTTGGTCTGGACCTCCATTCTTCTGAAAGTGGAGATTGTATTTTGAAATGTTGTGGGAGCTACCGATGTTGTTGCCGGGTTGCCAGACAGGTAGTCGTACAGCATGAAATTCTTATATAGTCTCCTTGTATCATTGGCCTGTCCGTCGTAAGCACCAAGTACTCCTATGGACAATCCTTTTACAAAGGGGACTTCGTAATTAAGGTCCACTGTTGACTGATACTGAAACCTCAAGGTCTGATTATATCCTGATGCCTCCCTCGAAAGTTCAGCGAAAACGTTTGTGTTTTCCGATGGTACCATTGTATAATTATGCTTGCCATCGAGGGTGTAGGGACCTATACCGCGGTCGTTGGTGATAATCCTCTTGAATGTCCATGTTGTTCCCCTTGTCGGGTTAAGCGTGTTTTCATACCTGCCGTAAAAGGAGATATTCATTTTCAGTCCTTTGGCAAGTTTGGCTTCAACATTGTTACGGAAGGTGTACCTGTCGTACTGCATCAGCTCATTGTTCTTGAAATAGCCTCCGTCATTATTGTAACCGAAACTTGTGAAGTATGTAACAACATCGTTACCACCCCTGGCGTTGAATGTCAGTTCGCTTGAAGTGACATAATCCCTTACGAGGTTTGCCCACCAGTTGTAATCGGTATATCCGGGTTCAGTGCCGGCTTTCCATTTTTCAAGTTCGGACGGAGCGGTTACGTTGGCTGAGTTTTCCGAATTTCTCGACATTTCATTCCACATGTAACGCATGGTGTATGCGTCAACGTTAATAGTCTTCCAGTCGTTTGTGGGTTTCTTGAATGAATACATCGTATTCAGAGAGAACTCTGTCTTACCTGCAAAGCCTTTCTTTGTTGTTACAATGAAAACGCCGTTTGCTGCACCCAGACCGTAGATGGAAGCGGCAGCATCCTTCAGAACCGAAATACTTTCAATGTCTTCAGGGTTAAGCCTTTCAAAATCATCCATCTGGTCACGAACGACACCATCGATAACCAGAAGCGGTGTACCGAATCCCCTCACGCTGATACGGCTGTTGAAGGTTCCGGGTTCGCCTGTCTGCTGGCGGATCTGAACGCCTGGGATTTTACCCTGGATGGCTGCTGCGACGCTGATTGATTTTGTCGACACCAGCTGTTCTGTCTTGACACTTGCGACAGAACCGGTCAGGGTTTCTTTCTTCTGCGATCCGTAACCGACCACCACAACCTCTTCAAGTCCTGTCACCTCAGGCTGCATTGCAACATTTACAACACTGCGGCCGTTGACAGGCACTGTCTGGGTTACATATCCGATAAATGAAAATCTCAGTGAGCCGTTCCTGTCGACTGCCTGAAGGGTGTAAGACCCGTCGGCTCCGGATATAGCCCCGATGGTTGTGCCCACAACAAGAATATTCACACCGGCCATCGGCTCTCCTGTTGTAGCATCGACAATTTTACCGGTTACTGTGGTCTGTTGTTGTTCATTTCCGGGTACCCCCTTCCGGGAAGCATCATCCGGAAACGCGAATGCACTGGAAAAAACTGCCATTAAAAGCAAAGCTGCAACGGCAAGTTTTCCTGAAAATCGGTTTGAGAAAAACCATAAAACATTACGTTTCTCCATGCTTTAGAATTTTTGGTTAGGTTAATTAATTAAAATTACTCTTGTATGGAACTGTGTTCCGGTTTGATGTTCATCGTTAAATCTTTTAGTTTTCTACATAGGCATCCTGAATTTTTAAATAAAACCATGAATTATTTTATACCTTAATTATTATTACATCGGAAATATTTCGGAGATGTATTATTTCCATCCGGTTACCCCACTTTAATTTTTCAGGCAAATAAAGAAATGAAAGAACGCAAAAGAAAGCTTTAATTAATTAATCAATTTTTTTAAATTTTCAGTTAATTATCTTTACATCTATCACAGGGTTTTCTTTATAAATAACTGATTATCTATACTTCAGTCGTATATTGACATGTTCCGTAACACAAGTGGCAAACCTTTAAATCTTCCCGGAAATGTTCTCATAATGGTCACTGAAATCCAAAAAGAATTTTTGATTCAAAACCTGAAAATGATTGTTAATAAAAGTTAATCCGGATCATAATTCTGTAATTTTCACTTTATGGCTTTACCGGACCCTTTAATAAAGTATATTTTTGGAAAAACAGTGTCAAAAGGCCAGATTAATCAAATAATAAATAAGGTATGAAAAAACAATTCTTATTACCGGGGAAATTACCAATACAACTGCTTCTTACAGTGATTATGCTTTTTTCTTTTGGTGCCGCGGTGCCATGCCAGTACCCCGGAATTAATGACTCCATAGCAAAATACCGGAAAGGCCTGATTACCATTAAGGCTAAAAAGGGAGATCAGGTTACTGTTGAACAGATCAGGCACGAATTCTGGTTTGGTTGTGCCATCCCCAACAACTTTGCAGGTGGAATGTCAGCATCCAACCTCAGCATGTTCAGGCAGAAATTCCTTGAGAATTTCAACGCGGCAGTTACCGAAAATGCCCTTAAATGGATGATTATGGAACCGAGGAAGGATCAGGTAAACTACTCAGTAATCGACTCTATACTTAACTGGACCGAAAAAAACAATATTCCGCTCAGAGGGCATAACCTTTTCTGGGGAATAGTCAGATCGCCCAATACCGGTCAGCAATATGTTCAGCAATGGGTTATGGACCTGAGCGACGAGGAGCTGAGGCAGAGGATAAAGGATAGGGCTGAACTGATAACAAAAAAATACAAAGGCCGGTTCACTGAATATGATATGAACAACGAGATGATTCACGGTAACTATTACGAAGACAGGCTGGGTCCGGAAATTACCAAATTAATGGCAGAATGGGCGCATAACGGTGATCCCGAAGCCAAACTCTGGTTAAATGATTACGACATACTCATCCCGAAACAGGAATCTCCGCTGGGCATTGGCCTTCCCGAATATCTGGCACAGATCAGAAATCTTCTTAATCAGGGAGTCCCCATAGCGGGTATTGGCGTCCAGGGACATAGTCATCTCGAAACATTCGACCGTCAGTACCTTAGGGATGCCCTCGACTCTCTCGCACAATTTAACTTACCCTTACGAGTTACTGAATTTAACATGCCCGGCATGAGGTCAAAATACAGGAATATGCAACTCACACCCGAACAGGAAGAGGCAAAAGCAAGGGAAATGGCGGATTATTTCCGTATATGCTTTGCCCACCCGGCCGTGACCGGTATCCTTCTATGGGGTTTCTGGGAGGGTGCCAACTGGATTCCATCCTCTTCATTATATAAACGCGACTGGACGCCCACTCCGGCTGCTGAAACATACAGAAACCTCGTATTTGGCGAATGGTGGACAAAAGAGGCGGGAAAGGCAGACAGGAAAGGCATCTATACCGTGCCGGCCTTTTACGGCAAATACAGAATTACTGTTAACGGAATAACAAAAGAAGCCGATCTCAGAAAGGCCGAAGGAAAAGTGACAGTCGATTTCAGGGGCTCCTCACGTTAGCACCCGGAATAAAAAAATCTGACTTTCCTTTGTAGCGAGAGAGAGAATTGAACCCCCGACCTTCCCGATCTGCGATCGGGACGCTCTAACCCCGAAAATTCTGACGCTGAAAGCGGCTTTGAATTTTCGGGGATCCTGACCGACTGTCCCTTCGGACAGGAGTGTCAGGACCATCTGTCTGGTAAATACCGGGGCAATTCCATGTTATAAATAACCCTAAAGGTCTATATTTCAGCTTATTTTATCTATTGTACCGGATCTGCCCTGTACTAACGACTCTATATATTTCCTGCTCTTCATCCTCTTGATTTTATTCTCCCGCTTTATCGCCTCTGTTTTACACGAAAATTCCTCAATATATACCATGTCCCATGGTTTACCTCTCCTGGTAAAAATTGTGGCACCTGAATTATGTTCCTGCAGTCTCTCTTCAGGATTATGGGTATAACCTATATAATATTTGTCAAGTGTGCGGCTGTATAGGATATACACGAAGAAAGACATGATGAATTAATAAGAAGAATATTATATTCCAGCATAGCACTTTGTAGCGAGAGAGGGAATTGAACCCTCGACCTTATGATTATGAATCATACGCTCTAACCATCTGAGCTATCTCGCCATAATTTTCATTGAACCCTCAACCTTCCCGATCTGCGATCGGGACGCTCTAACCCCGAAAATTCTGACGCTGAAAGCGGCTTTGAATTTTCGGGGATCCTGACCGACTGTCCCTTCGGACAGGAGTGTCAGGACCATCTG
>JARKQN010000100.1 GCA_029974835.1 Bacteroidales bacterium | reverse complement strand
AACAAGAATAGAAACAATAATGCCTTCATATATTTCCGGGCAGGTTGTAGCAGCGCTGATTGAAGCGCACCCCTACGAAGAGGCGGCCTATGATCTCTATCCCCTTGCAAACGCTTTTGCAACTGCAGGAATGGGCTGCATGGGTGAAACCGTGCAAGCCTGCAGTGAACAGGAATTTCTGGCAATGCTGGCTGAAAAATTCAGGGCAGAGGGTATCCGCTATTCATCTTTAACAGGAAAGCCGGTACGAAAGGTCGCAATGTGCGGGGGAGCAGGAGCCTCTCTGATACCCCTGGCAATCAGAAAGGGAGCGGATGCTTTTGTAACCGGCGACCTTAAATACCACGACTTTCTCGACTATGACAGGAACATTTTTCTTGTTGATATCGGGCATTATGAGAGCGAAATTTCATCTCTTGAAATACTTCATGATCTAATTATCAAAAAATTCCCTACATTTGCACTCCGGTTTTCAGGAGTAAAAACAAATCCAATAAATCATTACAGATATGGAAAAATCTAAGGTACAGGAGACAGAAATTTCAGTTGAGGAAAGACTGAGAGCATTGTACAGCCTCCAGCTTGTTGATTCGGAAATTGATAAAATCAAAACCCTCAGAGGTGAACTGCCGCTTGAAGTCCAGGACCTTGAAGATGAAATAGCAGGGCTCGAAACAAGACTGAATAATCTGAAGGATGAGGTCCGAAACCTGGAAAAATCAATCTCGGGTAAAAACAATGAAATTACTGAAGCCCAGGCTCTCATTAAAAAATACGAAGAACAGCAGAAAAACGTAAGAAACAACAGGGAGTACGATTCCCTGTCGAAAGAAATCGAGTACCAGACACTCGAAATAGAACTCTGCAATAAGAAAATAAGAGAGTTCACTGCTCAGATTGAGGAGAAAAAAGAACTTATTGCCAATTCCGAAGCCCAGCTTGCGGAAAGAAAATCGGACCTCGAAACAAAACAGTCGGAGCTTGAGGAGATAACCTCAGATACGCTGAAGGAAGAGGAAACACTTCTGAAGAAATCGGAAAAAATAGAGTCTATGATAGAAGAAAGACTCCTTGCAGCTTATAAAAGAATCAGAGGCAATGCAAGAAACGGCCTTGCCGTGGTTTCAATACAGCGTGACGCCTGCGGCGGTTGTTTTAACCAGATACCTCCTCAGAGGCAGCTGGATATCAAGTCAAGAAAGAAAATCATCGTTTGCGAGTATTGCGGCAGAATACTGGTTGATGACGAAATAATCAAGGAAAGCCACTCCTGAAAATCCGAATAATCATTATAATAAGGTAACCGGCATCCCTGTGGGAGCCGGTTATTTATTTTTCAATCCGTGCACCTGAGCAGATATTGATTAATTTTCAGTAGTGTCCGGATAAAATTCCAAATGGCTCATAAGATGCTAATCAATAGTTAATTGTATAACTATCATAGTAGCAAGGTATGAAATCGAAATATTCGTCAGTCTGAATTCGAATGCCATTTTCTGGTTTTTCATGTACTCACCCCCTGCCTTCGCAAGGCTCAGGCTTCCCCCTCTCTACGCCGTAGAGAGGGGGATTGAGGGGGTAAGTTCGTGTTGAACCGGAGTAATAAGGAACTGCTACTTTTCGGATTGCGGGTTTTTATCCGGATACTAATGATTAATTTTGTGTAAATGCAAAATGCTTTTCATGGAAAGAGATGAATTTATGAAGCTGGTTGCGGAAGGCATCCCTGAACGTTTGCCCCCTCTTAAACCACTTGATCCTTCGGTGAATCATGCTCCCGCAAGAAAGCAGGTGCTGAGCCGGGAAGAAAAGAAACTTGCCGTGCGTAACGCCCTGAGATACTTTCCCCACAGCATGCACAGGCAGCTGGCAAAGGAATTTGCACAGGAACTGGACAGGTTCGGAAGAATTTACATGTACAGGTTCAGACCCGAATACCCGGTTAAGGCCCGCAATATTTACGATTATCCGCATAAGTCGCTGAAGGCCGCCGCCATTATGCTTATGATAAGCAATAATCTGGATCCGGAGGTGGCCCAGCATCCCGATGAACTGATTACCTACGGAGGTAACGGTGCCGTATTTCAGAACTGGGCACAGTACAGGCTTACCATGAAGTATCTTTCAGAGATGACCGACGACCAGACCCTTGTAATATATTCGGGTCATCCTCTTGGACTTTTTCCGTCTCATCCCGATGCCCCCAGGGTGGTGGTAACAAACGGAATGGTGATACCGAATTACTCGTCAAAGGAACATTACGAAAAATTCAACGCGCTGGGTGTCTCACAATACGGGCAGATGACAGCAGGTTCATATATGTATATCGGTCCGCAGGGCATTGTCCACGGAACAACAATCACAATCCTGAATGCCTCCCGGAAAATAGGCGACAGTAATAACAGTAAGAACCTTAGGTTATTTGTTTCATCGGGACTGGGAGGAATGTCGGGGGCACAACCCAAAGCCGCCAAAATCGCCGGGTGTATTTCAGTTATTGCCGAAATCAACCCCAAGCCACTGATGATACGCCATTCACAAGGGTGGGTGGATGAAATCCATGACGACTGTAATAAGATAATAAGACGGATTGAGGAGGCCCGCAAGGCCGGAACTCCTGTCTCGATCGCGTATCACGGCAATATTGTAGACCTCTGGGAGAAACTTGCCGATGCGAATGTAAAAGTTGACATCGGCTCAGACCAGACATCGCTTCATAATCCCTTCTCAGGCGGATATTATCCTGCCGGCCTTACTTTCGGGGAATCAAATAAAATGATGGTGGAAAACCCGGATGCTTTTGCTGCCGAGGTTAAACGATCCCTGAGAAGACATGCCGATGCTATAAACAGGCACACATCACAGGGCATGTATTTCTTCGATTATGGAAATGCCTTTCTCCTTGAGGCATCGAGGGCAGGCGCCGACGTAACAGATGCCGGGGGTAAATTCAGGTATCCTTCATATGTGCAGGATTTAATGGGTCCGCTCTGTTTTGACTTTGGCTTCGGACCTTTCAGGTGGATTTGCTGCTCGGGCGACCCGGCCGACCTCGATGTCACCGACAAAATTGCAGCAGCTACCCTTAAGGAGATACTCAGGGAAGCCCCGCAGGAAATCAGGCAGCAGCTTGAAGACAATATTCACTGGATTGAAAATGCCGGCGCAAACAAACTTGTGGTAGGATCACAGGCCAGGATTCTGTATGCAGATGCCGAAGGAAGGATGAAAATTGCACTTGCATTTAACGAGGCAGTTGCCTCCGGCCGGTTAAAGGCGCCTGTTGTCATTGGCCGGGATCATCATGATGTATCGGGAACTGACTCTCCCTTCCGTGAAACATCAAATATCTATGACGGGTCATCTTTTACGGCAGATATGTCTGTTCAGAACGTAATTGGAGATGCATTCAGGGGTGCAACATGGGTTTCCCTGCATAATGGAGGTGGTGTGGGCTGGGGTGAAGTAATCAACGGCGGCTTTGGCATGGTGATCGACGGCACCGGTGATGCCGCAGAAAGAATAAGGATGATGCTTCACTGGGATGTCAATAACGGAATTGCACGCAGATGCTGGGCCGGAAACAGTGGCGCCAGGTTTTCCTTATTAAGGGAAATGGACAGAACCCCAGGAATGAAAGTTACTGTTCCGTTTATTGCATCAGATGAAATTATTGAAGAAGCCTTTGAAGGATGAGTCATTCTCTGACCAGGAGCACCGAGGCAACGGCAAATAAGCCTTCACCCCTTCCTGCAAAACCCATCTTCTCGGTGGTGGTGGCCTTGACTGAGACAGATTTCTCATCAACCTCTGCAATGGCAGCGATGATCTTTCTCATTTCAGGGATGAAAGGGGCAATTCTGGGTTTTTCGAGACAAACGGTGGAATCAATATTGCCTACACTGTAACCTTCGTTTTTTACAAGGCTTATGGTTTTCTCCAGGAGTATTCTGCTGTCAATGTTTCGGTAAGTTTCATCATTGTCAGGGAAATGATGTCCTATATCATTCAGCCCGGCTGCACCAAGCAACGCATCGCAGATTGCATGAAGCAGGGCATCGCCGTCCGAGTGTGCCTCACATCCTTTTACGGAAGGTATTCTGACTCCGCCGAGCATCAGAGGTCTGCCTTCGACGAGCCTGTGGAAATCAATTCCCTGTCCGGTGCGGTATATCATCCCCTGGAAGCGTTACGTAGAGCAGCAAACTCGAAAGAGAGAGAGAATCTCAGTGTCCGGGCAAGCGGGTGATTCTGTACAAGAGGCATCAGGTAGGAGAAATCTATGGCAAAGATATTCATCCTGAAACCTGCACCGGCCGTGAAATATTTCCTGTTACCCTTGGTTTCGTTCTCGTGGAAATAACCACCCCTTATGGCGAACTGTTCGTTATACCAGTATTCCGCACCGAGAGAAACGGTTATTTCGTGCAGTTCCTCCCTGAATCCTCCGGGAGCATCATAAAACGACTGAAAGATTGCAACAGGCACCGATACATTCGGATCCTTTCCGTCGATGATGTTTCTGTCGACGTCGTATTTAGGAGGAGTTGGAACAAGGAGCTTGTTGAAATCGGTTGTGAAGGTTAAAGAATTATAATTATCAATTTCGATGGTACATGCCCCTCCGAGTCTCAGGTTCATGGGTATAAAATCAGGTTCCTTTGAGCTGGTATAGCTCATTTTGGATCCGATATTGCTGAAATTGACACCTGCGGAGACGATAGCATCCCTGCCGAACAGTTCTGTTTCACGCCTGTAGAGTCCCGAAACATCGGCGGCAAAAGAGATACCGGGTCTGGTGTCGGTGCCCCCGCTGCTGAACCCGCCTGTCAGGTTGGAATAGATAAAACGGAAAGCAATTCCTCCCGAGAAGAATTCCCCGAAAATCCTGGAATAGGCCACATCGAGTGCAAATTCTGTCGGTATGAATACCCTTTGCAGGTTGCCGAAATTATCGGTAAAAGGGATGTCGCCGAGAGAGGAATACAGAAGGCTGGCTGCCGCCACCTGTCTGCTGTCGATGCGTTTGTATCCTGCAATGTATGCAATATTAATGTCGGGAACGAGTGTCCTGAGCCAGGGTGAGTAAGAGATGCCAAAACCGCCCCTTCCTTCGATAAATGCAAATTTGGCAGGGTTCCAGTGCATGCTGTATATGTCCGGTGATGTAGCAACCCCGGCATCGCCCATTGCTCCGGCTCTTGAATCAGGTGCTATTGTAAGGAAAGGTACCACCGTCTGAATGGCATTCAGCTCGCCTGAACCCGATTGTCCAAAGGAAAAAACAGAACCTGACAAGTGCAGGACAATGAATAGTGAAACAGTTATTATTGTTTTATTCATATTTCCGGATCCTGTTAAATATTGAGAGTTGCAAATATAAAACAAATAAAATCCCTGCTTATTGTGTTTATTCATAATATAATCATTCTTCCCGACGACCTGGCAACTTCACCTTTCTGTGTCTTAAGGGTTACCACATAATTATAGATACCCCGCCCGGCTTTTTTGCCTCCCTCAGTGGTTCCGTCCCAGAACACGGGTGGTATTTTATAACCTTCAGGATAAATTGTCTCTTCAATGACCTTTATTTTCCTTCCCGACATATCCGCAATCTCTATCCTGATTGTCATATCCGTTCCCGGTCTGTTGTGACTGCCGGTGATGCTTGTTCCGTCGGTAAAAGGATTGGGATAGTTAATGAGATTCTCAAGCAAAAACCCTTTTTCCGTGCGGACAAAAAATTTAAGTGTTCCGGTGGCGGAGTTGTTGTAATTATCCCAGGCCCTTACTGTCACAGTCTGTAAGCCGGGAGGGATGTCATACAACGGGTATCTGAGGTGGCCCTTGCTGTAATCGCCCGTTTCGGTTTCGAAATAGTTATTGAGTATAAACGAACTGGTCCGGTCATTATTAAGCCAGGCAGTTAAATCGTGACCAATGCCGGCACCTGTGGTATTGATTCCTCCGGTGTCGGCAATACGTACAAGCAATACAGGGTCGGGGTCGGTATAGTCCCCGTTCCGGAAGAGTGTGTCGTTGAGGAATATCCTTATTTCCGGGCCTGTTGTGTCGGCTATGGCATTTTTGTTAAAGCCCCCCGTTATGAAATCCGAATATGAACCGTTCATGTCGCGCCCCTGGTCGTTTGCATAGAGATTCAGCATGCCTTTGCCGAATGTGAAATCTATGTCCCTCGGCATTACAAAACTAAACCTGAATCTGCCTGCTTTTGCTTCGGCACGGCCGCTGAAAAGAACACTGCTCCGGATACTGAATTCCATCGGCTGTCCGCCGTCGTTTGCAAGGGTCAGTACATTCTTCTTTTTATCATATACAATTGCTTTTACCAAGCCGTTAAAATCTTCCGCAGTCAGGCCCTCATTATCCTCAATGTGGCCTGCTATGGTTACATATGAGAGGGCTTTAAGGGTATCGTTAAAAAAGGCTATGCTGCGGTTGTTTATCGAGTCCGTTATCACCTTTCCGTGCCACGGATATGCCAGCCTGAGTGCCGGATCGCCCAGAAGGGTGAAGTTTCGCTTATTCATTCCGGTGCCCGAGTTGTTTTTTGCCTTTCTGATGATATCCCCTAAAGAGAGTGGATTACCGGCAGAATCCTTCTGGAAAGCGACATCAAGGATGTTCCTGTTAAGGGTGTAATTTGGGGCGGAATATACCAGTCTTGTGGTGGTCATAAGAGCAATCCCGCCTCCTCCGGGGTTCAAAAGAACCAGTTCGCCCGCCGAGTTCCTGCCGGTCAGAACCCCGTTAAAGGGATTCAGCTCTGCGTCGTCAAATCTGCCGAACTCGCAGGTTGCGGTAATAAACAAGGGAAGCCGCGAATAATTGCGCCACGAATTAATGTTTTGTGTTTTCACAACCCTTTCATGGGCAAGCCCGGTTTCGTTGCCGTGGCCTGAGTAGTTGAATATAAGGCAGCCTGCATTTATCCGGTTGTTTATGGCTGTCTCGGCTTCGGGGTACGACTGTCCGCTTACCGACGAGACCTGCCTGAAGGCATCGAGATAGATTTTTTCAATATTAAACCGGGGCAGATTGGTTTCCACAAGCGAACTCAGACCTTCAGCATCGTTCATATGGGTGTTGCCATCCTCGTCGTCAGCGGCAAATACAATTACATTTCTCCAGTCGCCCGCCGACGCCGGATCCATGTACCTCCGGATTTTTGAAAGAAATACCGAAGCCTGTGCAGTATCAGAGGCCGGAAGCCTGCCGATCCCGATATCTTCGGTTCCCTCAGCCTCTCCCTCGCCGTCTTCAAGCAATCCGTAGAAATCATCCGAGGTAAAGGAGGATACAACAACAACTGAGTTCTTCGACTGGTAGGTCGGAATAAAGTTCGGATTTGCAGGGGGCTGTTTCCTGTTATCGTATGAGCCATCGCCAAAAAGAAGCAGATACCTGAGCGGTTTTTCAGTACCAGACTGCTGCAGAAATTTCATTCTTACAAAATTCCTCAATGCAACAATGTCGGGGATGCCGCCGGAAAACTCGTTGTAAATTTCTTCGGGAGTTACGACAAGGCTTGTGATTGAATTAAATTTCACGTGCATCTCCGCCAGTTTCCGGGAGTGGTCAAGAAACATGGGGTGGCTGATTATTATCATATCAGCCATCCCCGAACCATGCAGGTCCTGGTTTGGCAAAGGCGTGTTTCTTATTACCGGTGCGGGAGCGTTATCGTGCAGAAATGCAATGAATCTGCGCAGGGAGTCAGTTTTGGCAGCAAACCTTACATAATCCCCGTCCCTGCTGTAATTAATAATCTTAGGGTTAAAAGGATCGGTTACATCCCAGATGTTTATCGCCTGAAGGGAAGATCTGACACTGAACAGGGAGACTCTTCCCGGAGATACTGACTTTAAATCGGAAAAACCCAGGAATTTACCGTCAAAAACGATATTTGACCTTGCCTGAAGCGATACATAATCGAGCCAGCCCCTTGCCGACTGTTCGCCGTTATTAATGAATTTTATCTCGAATTCTGGCGAGCCAGACAGCGGAGTAAGAACACCTCCCGTGATATTTTCTCCTGCGTATGACCCTGTTGTTGAGAACAGGTTTACCTCCGGAATTGTCATTTCAGACTGAACAGTTGTCCCTTCGTATAACCTGAAGGTTGTTGGAACAGAAGCGCGGGCAAGCGCCCTTATGGTATATTTGATCCCTTCGGCCGGGATTACTTCCTTAAACCCGGGGGTGATCGTTATACCTGTAAGGGCAGATACAGGCTGGAACCATTCCCTGCCTGACTTTATAAGATTCTCATAATCAACCTCGTGAACATAGAGGGCGTCGAAAAGAGAGGTCTGGTAATCCGGTGGGCCGGTTACAGGGTCCATCGCTGTAATCATTTTACCGGGGAGAGGCCCCGATGTTATGAAATAATACGATGAATCGGAATAGTTATGCTGCCTGTAGATATACTGGGATGATGAAGGATTCTTAAACCATCTTGATGATTTCTGGGCATAGAAAAGGAGATAATCCCCTTCGTTGAACACTCCGTCTGCTCCTGTATTAAGAAGGACGGCTATCTCTTCAAGGTCGTCGGGATGTGAGTTGTCGTTGTAGTAAGAAAGCTGGCCGGCGTTATTGCCGTAAATCCTTGGGTTTGACGGAAATTCAAGACCCAGTTGTTTCAGCCTGCTGAAAGTGATTTTATAGACACCCTCCTCCCTGACGGCCATTTTAAACCAGATCCCCGACGAGAGAACCGATCTGGATGCATACTGTTCAGAAGCCGGTAAACCGGGAGAACATAGAATTACGTTATTCAGTGAAAACAACAATATTATTATGGGAGAGAGATATCTCATATTTCCCGGCAAAGATAAAAATCACGATTATATTTGTTCCTTTATACTGGCATTGAATAATTAACGTTACATATTTGTTGATATTGCCACATTGCTTCTGATGAGGATTAGATGGGAATTTTTATTGATTTTTTTCGCATTGCCTGTTGTTATGGCAGCAGGCCAGGAGGGCTATTTTCGTCCGGGTTTTGCCCGGGCTGTGATGATAAATCCTGCTCTCAGCGGGGCAGAAGGCAACACAACAATAAGATTGTCATATATCAATTTACTTCCTTCAATCAGCCGGGGGCTTCATTCAGCTGAGATATCCTGCGATTTCTATTCTGAGTTTCTTCATGGCGGTGCCGGCTTTTTTGCGGCTAACGATTTTGACGGGGAAATTATGAATAAAACAGGAGCGGGCTTTTCCTATGCCTACCACCTTAAGGCAGGAAGGGATCTGTACATTAATGCAGGGCTTGGCGCCTTTGTAAGGCACACCGGCATCAACAGGGACCGGGTTGTTCTGCCCGACCAGATTGATCCTGTCGCAGGGAATGTTCTTCCTGCCGGTGACATTATTTCTTACGGCGGCAGAACCTATTTTGATATAGGCACAGGCTTTCTGGCCGGTTACAGGAATTACTCGGTTGCAGTTTCGGTCAATCACCTTGCAAAACCGGATGCAGAAGGAGGCGGCACGCCCGAGGGCCAGCTTAAAAGACGTCTTACACTTTTTACCTGGGCTGATTATTATTTAGACAGAAACAGGAAATATAAAATCAGTCCCCTCTTCTTTTCCGATTTCTCCGGGAAGGAATATCTGGTTTCGGGTTACGCGGTCTTTTCAGCCGGGAAGGTCGCCGTAAATACCGGAGCTTCAACCAACAGGGCAGGTGATATTAATATGAACGGGGGAGTCGCTTTCAGGATATTAAACACTTTGTTATTTTATAATTATTGTTTTAATTTGAGATCTCATAACAATATGCTTCCGTTGACAATCAGTCATGAAGGGGGCATTTCATTAAGTTTAAACAATGTTAATAAAAGAAACACTGTCAGGACAATAAATTTTCCGGAATTGTAGTTATATTTGGTGAATTAAATCAAATATTCTATAAATTTGTATATTTGAATCGAATTGAATCCATTAAACGAAGAGTAAATATGTACAGATTCAGAGCCTTACCTGTAATATTGATATCAGTATTGCTGTTATCATCCTGTTCTCTTTTTAAGGGTAAAAAGGGAAAAGACGTTTCGCCTACAACCGGATGGAGATATAACGATCCGGATATGGGAGGATTCGAAGTGCAGATGGGAGTTGAGCAGCAGACCGGCCCCGGCCTTGTGCTTATTGAAGGCGGAGTCTTCCGGATGGGAAGAGTGCAGCAGGATGTGATGTTCGACTGGAACAACCCGCCGAGGACAGTTACTGTTTCATCGTTTTACATGGATGAAACGGAGGTCAGAAATGTTGATTACAGGGAGTACCTGCACTGGCTCAGAAGAGTCTATAAGAGTTATCCCGAGGTTTACAGAAGAGCCCTTCCCGATACTCTTGTCTGGAGAAGCCCGATGGGATTCAATGACCCTTACGTGCAATACTATTTCAGGCATCCTTCATATAACAATTATCCTGTTGTAGGGGTTAGCTGGGTTCAGGCAAGCGACTATTGCCTCTGGAGAACCGACAGGGTGAACGAGAGCATCCTGATTGCCGAAGGAGAACTGAAACCGGATCCTAACCAGGCAGATGAAAATAATTTCAACACCGAGGCCTATCTTGCCGGCCAGTCTGAAGGGGTCGTTAACAAATTAAGACCAAGTCTCAGTGGTGATAAAACGGAACGCCGCACCACTTTTGAAGATGGAATCCTGCTCCCGAGATACAGGCTGCCTACCGAAGCCGAATGGGAGTTTGCAGCATACGGCCTGAGGGGAAACACTTTCCAGGAAAGAATATATGAGAGAAGGATTTACCCGTGGGATGGCCATAATGTCAGGAACTCAAACCACAAATACATGGGCCAGATGATGGCAAACTTCGTGCGTGCAAGAGGTGACCTTATGGGAGTGGCCGGAAGCCTTAACGATAACGGTAGCATCACCGTGGATGTGAAATCTTACTGGCCTAACGATTACGGCCTTTACTGTATGGCAGGGAATGTGAATGAATGGACTCTTGATGTTTACAGGCCGCTTACCTTTGACGATGTTGACGAATTCAACCCGTTCAGAGGCAACGTATATACCGACCTTCGCAGGGATGCTAACGGACAAGTGGTTCAGAAAGACAACCTCGGACGACTGCCGATAGATACTGTTAAGCCCCAGGATGTTGCCAATAGATATAACTACAGGAAAGGCGATTACCGCAATTACCGCGACGGAGACAAGAAGACTTCTCTCGATCAGGGAGAATGGACAGCAGGAGAGGACGAAAGGGAGACTTCGACAAGGATGTATGTTCAGAAACCCGACGAATATACCTCACTTATAAACGACAACGCAAGGGTTTATAAAGGCGGTTCATGGAAAGACAGGGCTTACTGGCTTAATCCATCAACAAGGAGATTCCTCGACCAGGAAGCCTCCCGCGATGATCTGGGCTTCAGATGTGCCATGATACGTGTTGGCAGCCCCACAGGTATAAGGTAAAACCCGGAATGAAATATTTGCAGGGGCTGAAAACTGAGCCCCTGTTTTTTTGCCCGCCTGAAAAGCTATGAGGTGTTAAATGGCCTAAATGACTATCTTATGAAAACCGAACAGCTCTATTCAATATTCAAAAACTCTGCCGGAGTATCAACCGATTCAAGAACCGTAAGGGAAGGCGAAATGTTCTTCTCTCTCTGGGGTGCAAACCATAACGGTAACCAGTTCGCCGCTCAGGCCCTGGGCAAAGGTGCTGTTTGTGCTGTAATCGATGATCCGCTGTATGAAACGGACGAGAGAACAATTCTGGTCGACGACTGCCTGATCGAACTGCAGGCACTCGCTTCCCATCACAGGAAGGAACTGAAGGTCCCTCTTATTGCAATAACCGGCACTAACGGAAAGACTACTACCAAGGAACTTGTGGGTGCCATAATGTCGCGCATAAAAAAAGTGCATTCATCGAAAGGTAATCTAAATAATCATATTGGTGTGCCTCTTTCCATATTATCTGCTCCTGCCGGTACAGAACTGATTATTATTGAGATGGGTGCAAGTCACCAGGGAGAAATAAGAACTCTCTGTACAATTGCCCGCCCCGATTACGGTCTTATAACGAATATCGGAACAGCACACCTTGAAGGGTTCGGATCGTTCGAAAACATCGTGAAGGCAAAGACGGAGCTCTACGAATATCTCAGAAAAACCAACGGCGTGGCAATCTACAACGACAGGAATCCTCTTCTCTCCGAACAGATATACCGTTCAGTCAACAGGGCGGTTCCATATTCGGCTCCTGACGGAACGGAACTGATCGTGGAACCGGTGTCCTATTCAAAAAACCTTGTCGTAAGGTTGATCCATAATAAGAAGGAAAGGGTCATCAGCACCGGCTTTTTCGGCCGTCACAATACCGAGAATATCAGGGCGGCGGTGGCAGTGTCAGTTTTTCTGGGGGCCGGCATTGATGATGCAGCTGCGGCAATAGAGGAGTACAAACCCCTGAATAACCGTTCCCAGATATTGGAGACGGGCAGAAATACTCTGTTCTGTGATTCCTATAACGCAAACCCCGACAGCATGAGAACGGCTATTGAGGCCTTTGCTGAAACCGGCTCAGAAAAAAAGGTTGTGATTCTCGGTGATATGCTTGAACTCGGAACAAAAGCACATGATGAACACCTTAACATCCTGAGACTGCTAAACTCACTTGGCATCAGCAGGGTGATGCTCGTGGGTCCCGTTTTTAAAAGCCTCGCAGGCACCTTCGGATATAAAACCTTTCATGATTCCGAAAGACTTAGAGAGTATCTTAAAATTAAGCCGGTTGAAGGTGCTTATGTTCTCGTAAAGGGTTCCCGCGGGATGATGATGGAAAAAGCCTACGAGGTACTTTGAAGAAAGAAGATTAACCTTTAAAATTAAGATTCACGACAAGGATCTCAGGCCTTGAACCCAGCCTCACTCTCGGTCCCCATATTCCGAAACCTGAAGATACGATGATGTTGGTGTTACCTATCTTCCTGTAACCGTAACTCACCTTATATATTTTTGATGTCAGATAGTTCAGCGGCCACATCTGTCCGTTATGGGTGTGCCCCGAAAGCTGAAGATCGGCACCGGCGTTTACCGCTTCGTCAATGCTTACAGGCTGATGGTCAAGAACTATCACAGGTTTTGAAGTATCTGTTTTGTTAATCAGTTCGGAGAGGGGAGCCCTTGACCTGCCGCCAAAACGCAAACCGTCCCTGTCGAGCCTTCCTATTACCTGTATCTGACCATCCAGAACAATCACCTCGTCTTTGAGGACCCTGATTCCGTTTTTTTCAATATAGGGAATGGTAATGTTCGCCCCGCCTATAAATTCATGATTTCCGGTAATTGCATACATGCCGTCCCTGCACCTGGGACAGGTGAAGTATTTAAGAAGGTCTCCTCTCATTACCGGTCCTATTTCACCATCCACAATGTCACCCAGAAGAAATATTACATCAGGTTTTGTTTCCCCCAGCTTGTCCGATAATATCCGTATGCTTCTCTTCCTGATAATGCTGCCGAGATGGATATCCGATACCGCAGCTATCCTGAAAGTCTTTATCTCTCCAGCTTTCTTGTCAATATTGATGTTGTACTCCCTTACCACAGGGTGAAGGGCATTAAGGAACCCGGCAAAAATTACAAGTGATGATACAAGAAGAGTGGTGAACCAGGAAATCTTCCTGAATGTAAAAGCCTGATCAGCTGTCACTGCCCCGGAAAATCTTAATACCATATATATAATGTCTGAGAAAAAAAGCAGGAGAAAACCGTAAAGCATAAAGGCAAGCCAGAATCCTCCCGCAATATTCAAAATATCCGAAAAAACGGATGTATGGATTCTTTCCAGAAATTTGCCGGCTATGAAAGTTGAGGCAAGGAGAATAAAAGTTACTGTATATGTAATTCTCAGATTACCATAAGCTGAAAAAACCCTGTAACCTTTTAAAAATATATACAGGTTTACGAGTATGTAAACCGTAAAGACAACAATAAAAAAGATCGCCATTCTGTTCTTCATTTTCATTTACTGAAACCCTTCAGTTCGCTGAATGTTTTTTTTCCTTTCAGGTAAAACTCAGAAACGAGGCACTTGTTCAGTATTGTGCCGCTTTTTATAAGGTTTTCTTCCGGAAGTAGCCTGTTCTTTTCTCTTTTGTCTTTTAAAGCTCTGGCATTACGGTAATAACTGATGTGAGCCCTGAAGATTGCAGCGCAATGGGAGAACTTCAGCTGAAGGGCAAAGAACAGGAATGCCGTTCCGTCGAGCAGTTTTCTGGCCAGGATTCTTTTCCTGAAGCATTCTTCGGGAAGGTTTTTGTATAACAGGTAAAGGCTGTTTCGGAAGTTGAGGTAAGTTTTAAAGGGGGAACCGTACGGAAGGGATCCTCCTCCGACATGGTAAACTGATGCACCGGGATTAACATAAAGTTTATATCCTGCTGACCGCAGCCTCCAGCATAGATCTATCTCCTCCATGTGTGCAAAAAACGATTCGTCGAACCCGCCGCATTCCTTCCAGGCAGATGCCCTAACCAGCATGCATGCACCCGTAGTCCAGAACACTTCCGCAATATCGTTATACTGACCGTTATCTTTTTCAATACTGCCGAAAATCCTGCCCCTGCAGAAAGCATATCCGAAACGGTCGATATATCCTCCTGAGCCCCCTGCATATTCAAAATAATCACGGTTGTGGTATGAGAGTATTTTAGGTTGTACTGCGGCTGCCTCCGGGTTATTATCCATGAACTCTGTAAGCTTTTCCAGCCATCCCTCTGTAACCTCCACATCCGAATTGAGAAGCATGTAGTACCCGGCGTCAACCTGTTGCAGAGCCCTGTTATATCCGCCTGCAAAACCGTGATTGCAGGTAAACCTGATAAGTCTTACCTCCGGGAAACGGGCCTCTGTCCATTCTGCCGAGCCGTCGGTGGATCCGTTGTCGGCTACAATTACCGTTGTTTCGCCGGATAAAGAATAACGGACAACGGTTGGCAGAAACTCCTTCAGAAAGGATAGTCCGTTATAATTAAGGATAACAACAGCCGTTTTGTACATGGTCCGTTAGTTAATATTTCCATCTTCTGTGACTCCACAGCCAGTATTCGGGCGCTTCTCTTATAAGTTTATCCAGTTTTTTTACGTGTGTCTCCGTAATCTCATATTCGGGACGGTCTGAAGTCTGTTCATAAAGGACCTCAATTTCCGTGGAATAGTATCCTCTTTTTATTTTTCTGTGATTGGAGAAAACTATCGCCATGTTGTATTTTGAGGCAATCTTTTCTGTTCCCAGGTAAACCGGTGTATCCTGGTTCAGGAAGAGAGTGCGGTAATGGATTTCACTCCTTGCAGGTGTCTGATCCGCCAGCAGGCACACCATTACTTTTTCACCCTTGTTCCGGTGCATAATTATATCGCGGACCACATGAGACATAGGTGTGAGAACCATCCCGTATTCCGACCTTAGCCTGCACATATAACGGTCGAAATACTTATTTTTAAGGGGCCTGTAAACAGAGATGCATGTATATTTGCAGATAAGCGGAAGGGTAATCAGCATTTCCCAGTTGTTGTAGTGGCCGAGCACAGCCACAATATCTTTCCCTTCACTGTGAAGACGCTCAAGCACCTCGGGGTTTTGAACCCTGCATCTTCTCATCAGCTCACCGGACGAAATGTTATGGAGCTTGAAGACTTCCACGAAAAGGTCGGACAGGTGACGGTAGAACTTTTTTGAAATCTGTCTTAGTTCATTCTCCGGTTTCTCCGGAAATGCATTCCTGAGGTTTGTCATTACCACATTCTTTCTGTATCCCGGGAAATAATACAAAAGGAGGAAGAGAAAATCGGAAAACAGATACATTACCCTCAATGGCAACAGAGTAATAAGACTTATAAGAAACCAGGAAACATAAAAAAGCAGGGCTTTCATAATATTAATGGACCAGTTAATCCGGTTATAAAAATACCCAATATTCGTTCAGGACAATAACGGTTAAGGGAATTTTGTCATTTCTGCTCTTCGGGTTCTGCAATCAGGTTCCCGTTTTCGGCTATACCTGTAATCCTTACCTTTTTAATTACCCCCTTTAACCTTTCAGAATATTTTGTTTCAGCCCTGATGTAGTTCGGAGTAAGCCCTGTAATCAGGTTGCCTGCAGTCCTGCTTTCAAATAGCACTTCAGTGGAAGTGCCGACATTTTTTAGTTTAAATTCCCTGTTTTTCTCCCGCGACAGCTGCATCAGCATCTTTTTCCGCTTTTCCTTAATCTGAAACTGTATTTTTCCCGGCATGCCGGCCGCTGCCGTCCCTGGCCGTTCAGAATATGGGAAGACATGAAGGTATGAAACCGGAAGGCTTGCAATAAAAGCAAATGTCTCGTTGAATTCTTCATCAGTTTCACCCGGGAATCCGGTTATAATATCTGCTCCGATTCCTGCCAGAGGCATCTGACCGATAATTCTTTCGACTCTCGACGCGAACAGTTCCCTTCTGTACCGGCGGCGCATTCTCTGCAGAGTTGAATTGCTTCCGCTCTGCAGGGGTATATGAAAATGAGGCATAATCTTTCTGCTTCCCGCAACAAAGTCAATGATATCGTCGCTGAGAAGATCAGGCTCAATTGATGAAAGCCTTACTCTGCCCAATGCTTCAATTTTGTCAATTTCCCGCAGAAGGTCCAGAAAAGTTTCGCCGGTCGATTTGCCGAAATCGCCGGTGTTTACTCCTGTCAGGACAATTTCCGGGACAGGCTTGTTAACAAGAGCCATTATTTCCCCGATAATCGTTTTTACCGGAGCATTTCTGCTTCTGCCTCTTGCAAGCGGAATGGTGCAGTAGGCGCAGCGATAGTCGCAGCCATCCTGTATTTTGATAAAAGTGCGTGTACGGTCATCCGACGACCATGAGGGAAAGAACAAAGACTCACTGTTCACATCTCCTGCCGCGATTTCCCTGCTTACTTTTCCTTTAATGTTGTACAGGTGTTTTTCAAGGTCATATTTTTCATGCGTGCCGAGAACGATGTCAACGCCCGGGATTTCTGCAATTTCCCGTGCTTTAAGCTGCGAATAGCATCCGATGACAGCAATCACGGCATCGGGCGATCTGTTGATGAATTTCCTGACAGCCTGCCTGCATTTCTTTTCGGCATCGGCAGTTACGGAGCAGGTATTGATTACGTAAATGTCTGCTTTCTCATCTTCATCAACCCTGGCAAATTTATCTTCCGGAAGGGAGGATGCGATAAACGAAGATTCGGTGAAATTCAGTTTACATCCAAGTGTATGAAATGCAATGGTTCTCTTTCCAGTCATTGTTTTGCCGGAACTCTTAGGTTGAGCTGTAATCTTTGTTATTTAAGCCTGGTAAGCCAGACATTCCTGAATTCAATATCCTTTCCCTCGCTCTGCAGGCAGATGTGTCCGGAGGTAAGATTTGTTCCCGTACCCCTGTTCTGCAAAACGCCGTTGACATATATTTCAATTTCATCCCCCCTGCATTTGATTTCGAGCGTATTCCATTCACCGGGAGTCTTTTCTGAAGAGTCTTTGGATTTCTTTACAACACGGTTCGATTTATCTGTTCGCTCCTTCATGTCCGAGCCATTCATGCAGACAAAATCACCTGCGCTTCCCGCCTTCAGCTGGCATTCAAAACATTTGGGCCAGATGGTATCAGGAAGCTGGACATGTATAAACACCCCGCTGTTTGTAGGTTCAACAGGCCACCGCCATTCAAGGTGAAGGTTGTAATCGGAATATGCCTTCTTTGTTCTCATGTAGCCGAAAGGCTCACCTTTAATCCGGATCACGCCGTTGTTTACCGTAAAAACTCCTGCAGGATCGACTGTGGCATCTCTCAGATGAAATGCCCAGTTCTTTAAATTCTTTCCGTTAAACAGCATGGTTTTCCTGCCTTCCTGGCCCGAAGCCTGAGAAGATACGGCTGAGATCAGTATCAAAAGAGAAAGAACGATAGAAAACTTTTTCATGAATTCGGGATTTTGATTTTAAATGTTATTTATACACTTTATCGGTATGCCTGTTTTTAAAGTATTTTACTTGCGAGTTCGGCAAGGAAACTTCTTTCTCCCTTAACAAGGTTAACATGAGCAAAGATATCCTGACCTTTCATTTTGTCGGAAAGGTAGCTGAGCCCGTTTGAAGCTGTGTCGAGATAAGGTGAATCTATCTGTTCGATATCGCCGGTAAATACCATTTTGGTTCCCTCTCCGGCGCGTGTAATTATTGTTTTTATTTCATGAGGTGTGAGGTTCTGGGCCTCGTCCACTATAAAGAATACACTGGAAAGACTCCTTCCCCTGATATACGCAAGAGGCGTAATGACGAGTTTTTCTTCTTTCATCATGTCGTTTATCCTGAGGAATTCAGGACTCTGGTGACTGAATTTATGTTTGATGACAGTGAGGTTGTCGAAAAGAGGCTGCATGTAAGGATCCATTTTTTCCTTGATGTCTCCCGGAAGGAATCCCATATCGCGGTTGGCCAGAGGAACTATCGGACGGGCAAGGAAAATCTGTTTGTATTTTTTATGCTGGTGCAGTGCTGCGGCCAGGGCAAGAAGAGTTTTCCCGGTACCGGCTTTACCGGTAAGCGAAACAAGCTGAATATCGGGGTTTATCAAAGCTTCCAGTGCGAAGGTTTGTTCAGCATTGCGCGGATCTATGCCATAGGTTGTCTGCTTAAGAACCCTGGTTACCATTTTTGTTACCGGATTGTAATGCGCCAGGGCGCTGGCCCCGTTATTCCTCATTATGTAGAATTTATGACCCTTCGGGTCGTCGATGATATCAAACTGATCCGCATTTACCCCCTCCGGCTGTTCATAAAGCTTGTTAATCAGATCCTGTTCGACTCCTTCCACTATTTTGATGCCTTTATAAAGATCGTCGATGTTGGCAACCTTGTCATTCTGATAGTCCTGGGCCATTATGCCCAGCGATTTGGCCTTCATGCGGAGGTTGATATCTTTTGTAATAAGAACCACCGTTTTATCCTTGTTGGTTGTACACACGTAATCTGCTATGGCCAGAATCCTGTGATCGGAGGTTTTTTCCGGGAATGACTGGCTCACTTTTTCCGAAAATTCTTTTCCGGTTTCGATATGCAGATTGCCCAGGTTGTCGCCCAGGGGAATATTGGATGTCAGCAGCATATCACCCGACAACTTGTCAAGTTCGCGGGTGAACTCGCGGGCATGAAAATTTATCAGGTCATTGCCTTTCTTGAATTTGTCAAGCTCTTCGAGGACTACAATGGGAATTATCACATCATTTTCCTCGAAATTGTAAATGCATTTATAGTCGTGGAGCAGAACATTCGTATCGATAATGAAAAGCTTTTTGTTGTGTTTCTTCTTCATGATTAAAAGTTTGTTGTTCCGGAGAATCAGTACATAATTTTACCGTTTGCAAAATTAATAAAATTAACCGCCCCTGAATTAAAATGTTGTTAACATAAGGTTTAACCTTCCGGGGGTTATTTGAAAGTTGCAATGATCGGGCAGAAAGCACTAAATTTGCCTGTTATAATTTTAAATATATGGAATTATATGAAGGACTTCTTTCAAGGCGCAGCATAAGAAGATATACCGGAGGGAAGATACCTGAGGCTGACATTGAAAAAATTATCAGGGCCGGTATGTATGCGCCATCGGCCAACAATAAAAGGCCCTGGCATTTTATTGTTGTTGACGACCGTGAGATTCTGAACAGAATTATGGAGGCTCATCCCTATGCCGGCATGCTGTCGAAAGCGAGTCATGCTATTGTTGTATGCGGCGACCTGGATAAGCAGAATGCCCCCGGCTATTATCTTCTGGACTGCTCTGCTGCAATCCAGAATGTTCTGCTTGCCATTCATGCCCTCGGCTACGGCGGAGTTTGGCTGGGTGTTGAACCCAGAATGGAAAGGATAAATGCTGTCTCGGAAATTCTCGGACTCCCGGCACATGTCAGACCCGTAGCAGTTATTTCCGCCGGAATTCCGTCGGGGAAGCCGCCGAAAATACCTCAAAGATTCGAACCCGGGAAAATACGGCGTAACATGTGGAAGAAAAAATGAACGGAAACAGATGACAGTTCCAAAATAATATTCTGCACAATTGGACTACAATCAGACACTTGACTATCTTTACTCTCAGCTGCCGGCTTACCACCGGATAGGGAAGGCGGCCTATAAGGCCGATCTGGGCACTACTTATGCACTCGACGAATATTTTAATCACCCGCATACGAAATACAAAACCGTCCACATTGCCGGGACAAACGGCAAGGGATCTGTATCGCACATGCTGGCATCTGTTCTGCAGAGCGCCGGACTGAAAACAGGGCTTTATACGTCACCTCACCTGAAAGATTTCAGGGAAAGAATTCGTATCGGTGGTGAGATGATTCCCGAAAATTATGTGGTGAGATTCGTGGAAGAAAACAGGCCGGTCATTGAAAAGCTTAGGCCTTCATTCTTTGAGATTACCGTGGCAATGGCATTCGATTTTTTCGCAGATGAGAAAGTCGATGTGGCGGTAATTGAAACAGGACTTGGCGGAAGACTCGATTCGACAAACATTATTACCCCGGTCCTCTCGGTAATAACGAATATCGGCCACGATCACATGGATCTGCTTGGGGACACTCCCGAAAAGATTGCCTTTGAGAAGGCTGGCATTATTAAACGCGGTGTGCCTGTCATTATCGGAGAAACTCAGCCGGAGACGGCTCACGTATTTGAAACTGTCGCCACCCGAAACGGGTCAGAACTGGCTTTTGCCGACCAGATATACAAGTGCACTGCAGCCCCTTTCGACCCGTCTTCGGATTTCAGAAATTTTTTTGTATCATTTCCGGGCAGGGAAAAACCTCTTGTTATTTCATCACCGCTTGCCGGTAACTACCAGACCAGAAACATCCCGGTCGTGGTTGCTGCAGCTTTTAAGCTTGCTGCACTTTTTCCCTTACTGCACGATGAGGAGGTAATGGTGAAAGGAATCGCTGATGTAATCAGAAATACGGGCTTTGCAGGCAGATGGCAGATAATTGGCCATAACCCTCTTGTTATCTGCGACACCGGTCATAATAAGGAAGGGTTGCAATTTGCAATGGAGCAGCTGGCAGAAACGGGAAAAGGGGAGAAGCATTTTGTAATAGGTTTTGTCAGGGACAAGGAACTCTCATCTTTACTCCCCCTGTTTCCCTCCGGATCCAGGTATTACTTTACCAGACCCTCGGTAATGAGAGGGCTTGATGAGAATATTCTGAAGGAAACCGCCATGCAGTACGGCCTTTATGGTGAGTCATACCCGTACGTAAAAGATGCCCTTGAAGCTGCGTTAAAAAATGCGGGAAAAGAAGATACCATCTTCGTCGGCGGAAGTACATTCGTGGTGGCAGATATTTTCTGAAAGATAAACAGTAATGGGGAATGAACGGAATACCAGGATTTTCTCCTGCCAGGGAAATACCCTTTAACAAAAAGGGGAGTCTTTCGGACCAGATTAATAATTTAGAAGAACAAAAAAAATTATTACAACTTAAACTTACTCTGCATAAATCACTAAGTTTGCCAAAAAGCATGTTTATGTACAGATCAGTTTTATTTGCAATCATATCATTATTTATTTCTCTCTCAGTATATGGGCAGAAGGAGAGGAAAATTGTGATTCTTCATACAAATGACCTGCATTCAAGGCTTGAAGGTTTTGCCCCCGAATCAATGTACACTCCGCTTTCAGTCAACGACGACAGGACTCTCGGCGGATTTGCGAGGATAGCTTCCCTCATCTCATCAGAAAAATCTGCAGACGGGACGACATTGTTTACTGTTGACGGCGGGGATTTCCTTATGGGTACTCTCTTTCACACACTCAAGGCTTCTGCAGGTTTTCAGCTCCCTCTTATGAAGAAAATGGGATATGACGTGGTTTGTATCGGTAATCACGAATTTGATTTCGGCACTGACAAGCTTGCGGATATTGTAAATTCATCTGCATCAAACGGGCCGATACCTCAGATACTGTTGGGGAACGCCATTTTCAGTACAAAAAGCACAGCAGATGACAACCTTGAAAACCTCTTCAGCAAAGGCCTTATAAAAAGGACATTCATTGTGGAAAAGGACGGAATCAGGGCCGGTTTTTTCTCCCTTATGGGAAAGAATGCCGCTGAGGTTGCTCCTTATTCAGCACCCGTAACTTTTCAGAAGATCTCGAAATATGCAGCAGCGGCAGTTAAAGAACTGAAATCCAGGGGATGTGATATTATTATCTGCCTGTCACATTCGGGTCTTACACTTCAGAAGGATGGACAATGGGGCGGGGAGGATGCTGAACTTGCCAGGAAAGTTAAGGGAATTGACCTGATAATAAGCGGCCATACCCACACTGTCCTTGATAAGCCATTGATCGTTAACGGTGTGCCTGTTGTTCAGACAGGTGAATATGGAAAAAATATCGGCAAGGTGGTTTTCGGACTTTCGGATTCGGGTACCAGGTTTGTGTCGTACGAATTAATACCGGTCGATGACAGGATACAGGGCGACAGGCAGACAGACTCTCTGATCAGCCTGAGAAAGACTATTCTTACGGAAAAAGTTCTCTCCGGGTTTGGAATGGAATATGGCAGGCCTGTATTTGAGACCGATTACCTTATCGACATTGACCAGCAGGGCAACCTTGATGAAAGCAACCTGGGTCCGCTTGTTGCAGATGCCATATATTATTATATCAACAGGCATAACAACATGGGTTGTGATGTTGCCATGGTGTCGGCCGGCGTTATCCGCGACAGGATAGTGCCCGGCATGCAGACACCGGCCGATATTTTCAGAATCATGCCCCTGGGTTCGGGAAAAGATGATGTCCCCGGATATCCTTTTTCGCGGCTCTATGTTACCGGACGTGAACTTAAAAATATTCTTGAAATACTGCTTGTGGCACATAAGTCGAATTCAGACTATTATTGTTTCTATTCAGGAATGCGCGCCGAAGTCAACCCGGATAAAGGGCTGCTCCGGAAAGTGAAAAAGATTGATATTATCAAACCGGACGGACAGATAATAAACGTTGATTTTTCAAAGAAGAATAAAACCCTTTACTCAATCTCCGCAAATTCATATATGCTTGAGTTTATAGGTATAATCAAAAAGAAGAGCTTCGGGCTTATCAATGTGATTCCGAAGAACAGTGAAGGTAAAAGGGTTACCGACATGAGCACCGCCTTAATTGACATGGACGAAGCAAAACCGGGGTTGCAGGAGGGAAAGGAGTGGCTGGCCCTGATAGAATATCTTCAGTCACTGAAAGACGTAAATGAAAACGGAATTCCCGGACCGGACAGAAAATATGAGGTGCCTGTCAGGGCAATTGTACCGGTTAAATAAAGAATTTCCTGTTTCCGATAGTTATCTGCAAGGCTAATATCTGAAGGGATGATTTTCAAATAATCTGGTTTATTGTACTTTTGGCACTGTTATGAGTGATAATTTATTTTTCTGGGCTGGTTTTCTGGCTTTTGTGACGCTGATGCTTGTGCTCGACCTCGGGGTTTTTCACAGGAAGATGCATAAAGTGCCCCTGAGGGAGGCGCTCATCTGGAGCGTTGTATGGATCACCCTTGCAATGCTTTTTATGGCTGTTATTTACTGGGATTATTCGTCTGTAAGTGCAGCAGTTGCCAGAAAAAAAGTGCTGGAATACCTGACGGGATATCTTATCGAATACTCACTCAGCGTTGATAATATTTTTGTCTTCATCCTTATTTTTTCATATTTCGCTGTTGATGAAAAAGTCCAGCACAAAGTCCTCTTCTGGGGAATTATTGGTGCATTGGTAATGAGGGCAATATTCATATTTGCCGGAGTGGCTCTGATTAACCGCTTCCACTGGATTATATACGTTTTCGGAGTTTTTCTTATCTACACGGGCGGGAAGATGTTCCTTGATGCCGTAAAAGGAAAAACCATTCAGGTTGAGCCGGAAAAAAATCCGGTAATAAAATTTGCCAGACGATTCATGAGGATATCTGAAGGTTACAGCGGTCCCGATTTTTTCATACGGATTGATAAAAAACTTTTTGCCACGCCTTTATTTCTTGTGCTTCTTATAGTTGAGTCATCCGATCTTATTTTTGCTGTAGACAGCATACCGGCAGTGCTTGCCATTACTCAGGATCCTTTTATTGTGTTCACTTCCAACATCTTCGCGATTCTGGGACTTAGGTCTCTCTATTTTGCCGTATCCGGTATCATGGTGTATTTTAAACGGCTGAAGATAGGCCTGGCTTTGGTTCTTGCATTTATCGGCTCCAAAATGATTCTTGCCGATTTTATCGATAGGGAGATACCTGTTTTCATTCCCCTGATTATTGTGGTGCTTATACTATCAGCCTCAGTTATCTGGTCAGTTATAGAGAATTACAGGGCAGCCAGGAAACAGTTATCATAAAAAACGACCTGTTATTTTGTGTAATTAAAATTGTGACTATATTTGCGCACGTTTTTTTTATGACGGACAGGCCTCAGCCGACTTCTCGTGTTATTGGGGCAGACGGCACAACCGTCCGGTTCTTTTGAAATAAAGTGAAATATTCCGGGCGATTAGCTCAGCTGGTTCAGAGCATCCCGACTGAAAGTCGGGAGGGTCTGCGGTTCTTTAAAATGAAAAATTAATAATGGGCGATTAGCTCAGCTGGTTCAGAGCACCTGCCTTACAAGCAGGGGGTCGGCGGTTCGATCCCGTCATCGCCCACAAGGTATTCAACCTTCAGTGGTGTGGAAAAATTCATTGTTTACATTCTTTATTCGGAGAAACTGGATAAATACTATATTGGATATACGAGTGATTTGCCGGGGCGATTACGCAGGCACAACAGCAGCAAGCGGGGTTTCAGTGCACTGGGTGTTCCCTGGGTGGTTGTTTACAGGGAGGAATTAGGGGGAAAGAAATCAGCGATAAAAAGAGAGTTACAACTTAAAGGCTGGAAAAACAGGACCCGTCTGGAATATCTGATCAGGAAAAGTTCAGAGCATCCCGACTTTCAGTCGGGAGGGTCGTAGGTTCGATCCCTACATCGCCCACAAAAAAACCGCCATCCGGCGGTTTTTCTTTTTTCATCCGGCTTTTCAGTCAAAATTTTTCCGCTTTTGACTGAATTTTTCCGGCAGTTCGTCAAAAACATACATTTTCCTGATTCTCCGTGCAACCTGTTTGTGGTTTTTAAGTGTCACACTTTTAACATTTAATACCACGCAACCTGTTCAATGTTTAATAAATCTTAAATATATGTTGAAAATACCTGAAAAATATATTGTTACGGGTGTTATAAAAATATATATATTCGCTTAGGAAAATATATTTGGCGGCAAAAGTTTTCAGTTTTTAAAGAATACTGGAACCTTTTGATTCGTATTGTATTATAAAGTATTGAAATTTTTTGAACCTGATAAATATGAAACATCAGAACCTGACTGAGGGCCCGGCTGGCATGACAAAACGGGAAATTAATATTCCATTCCGGTTTTTTTCTGCAGGCTGCTGCCGGAGAAATATTCTGATCATTTTGCTTCTGTTTGTTTTTTCGGTTTCCGGGCCGTCACTGATGCCGGCTGCAGGGAACTCTGTCGAAATGGAATCATCATTATTGCCTGCAAATCCCATTGCCATGCCATTGCCTGCACCGCAGGACGGCGATTATCAGACACGTGCAACCGGAAACTGGAATGCAAACACAACATGGCAGGTTAGAGTTTCCGGGGCCTGGGTTAACTGCGCTCCGGGCGATTACCCCGGGGCTGCACCTGGTGCAGGTACTGTATGGGTGAATAGCGGTCATGTGGTCACTCTTAATGTCAATCCTGCTAATCCTATAGCCGGAATTACTTTTGTTGATGGTACAACAGCTGCAACTACTCTTATACTTACAGGCCGTACTTTAAATGTCACTGGGGATGTTATTTTCAGTGTACCTGCAGCTGATGCAGGAGATCAGACTATAACCCTTGGAACCGGAATACTGAACTGTGCCTCCATATATATGCCGGCAACGGGCGATGCAGCCTATGATCTTCTTATCACCGCCTCAACCGGAACAATGAATGTCACCGGCAATATAATTATGGATGGCGCATCCGACCAGAACAACATTACCTTTACAGGTGCTGCAACGATAAACATTGGAGGTGATTTCAGGGGCGGAGGTTATACTCCATCAACAGGAAGGGTTAACTATAACGGAGTAAATCAGACTGTAGGAACATATACTTATAATAACCTCAATATTTCAGGCGGAGGAGTTAAAACTCTCGAAGGACCTGTATCTGTAACAGGTACATTAACCTTTGCCAATGGTATTCTGCGTCTGGGTGACTATGATCTTACCCTTACGAATACTACTGCAGTTGCCGGAGCGCCATTCAGTGCCACCAAAATGATTGAAACAAACGGAACAGGACGATTTATCCGATCGGCAAATGCAACAAACCAGAGCTTTAACCTGACCTATCCTGTTGGAAGCAATGGTTTTTATAATCCTCTGATTATCACCAATCTACCTAATATTGCAGCTGCTCCGAGAAGTATATCTGTAAGGGCAGTTCCATCACCCACTGGAACACTTCCTGAATACATTAATAAACACTGGGATATTTCTGTTACAAACATTACGACACAACCTACCACAAGACTCTCATTTACATACGATATATCTGAAGCATCTGGCGATCCATCAGGTTTTCAGCTTTTTACAAATACGTCTGGGATATGGTCTCTGGCTACAGGGGCATCGGCAAAAGGCGTCAACCCCGCAACCTCAACCGGCAGCGCTACCATTTCAGGTTTATGGACTGTAGGAGCGGCAGGCACATTTTATTCGTACCAGTCGGGTAACTGGGACCAGACTTCGACATGGACATTTGATCCGGGCGGAACCACTGGTCCATGCTCTCTTACACCTGGTTATGGTGCAAAGGTTGTAATACTGACAGGAAGAACAGTTACTCTTCCGGCAAACGTAAACACCCAGAATCTTGATATTACCATAAACAGCGGTGCATTTCTAAACCAATCGGTTTTCAGTTTTACAAGCGGTCTCGCAGCCCTCAGAGGCGCGGGTACATTAAAACTCTCCTCGGCCTCCTTTCCGGCACCGGTAACAACCAACACTTTCGTCACAACCGACGGAGGAACAACAGAATACAACGCTGCTGTTTCAATGCCGGCTGCTCAGACAACCTATTATCACCTCTCTGTCAGTGCCCCCGGCGCAGTTGTCCAGACAGGCAATCTGGTGCTGAACGGTAACCTGCTTGTAAGACAGGGAACCTTTCAGATCAATGATGCCACTCCGCAGCGGCTTTCGCTGGTTATTAACGGAAATGTTGTTGTTGATAACGGCGCCTCAATTTCTGTAGGTACCGGTGTTACAAATACGCAAACATCTCCGCTCGGAATTAATGGTACGACGGGCGGTTTTATCAACTATTATGAACTGCATTCGCACAGGGTGCAGGTTTTTGGCGATTTTACCAATAACGGGACAGTCAGGTTTACCAACCTCCCATGGCCTGTCTATAACAGTTTTCCTCCGTTGGTCAACGGCCCTACCACAGGCTTTGCAACTGTATATTTCAATGGTTCGACCGACCGGACGCTGACATGCAACGGCCCTACGGATTTCTATAACCTTGTTGTCGACAAGGGAACAGACCAGACCTATAAGCTTACGGTATATTCTTCGGGGTACAGTAATTTCAGGCTTTTCGGAGCAAACATTTCTGAAGGGGATGCAACTGCCCCTGCAACAAATGCCAATCCCAATCTTAAAAAAGCCCTGTGGGTAAGGAACGGTACACTTTTGCTTCAGGGACTTGTAGTTATTCCAAGCCTTTCAGAAGGTGCCACCGCCGGACCACCCTCAAGCGATTTTTATATTCCACAGCGTGGCGCAATGATCCTCGATGGCGCCGGAGTGATTGTGCTTTCAACAGCTGATGATTACAGGGAAGTAAACGGTGCCTATGGCGTTGCCGCACCCGACAATGCCTCTATGGGTATCGACACAGGAACCGGTAACAGCGGGATATCTGTTTCAGGTAAACTGCAGGTAAATAACGGATACCTTTCAACCCGCGAATCAACGGGTATTATATACTGGAACTACGCCCCCGGACAATTTATCCTCAACGGGGGAACGGTGGATACAAAACAGTTTCACTCCTCACCGAATGCCAACAGCCTGATTTCTTATTCTCAGAGTGGCGGCTCCATGAATGTAAGAGGAAGATTTCAAAGGACCACAACTCTCTTTACAACCGACGGGCTGGTAAGTGCACCCCTGAATAATGTCAGGGCTGCCAGCGGTACCGATGCAGCTGCCGCTTCATTCGACATTACACTCAGTGGTGGAGCAAATGGATTCTCGATGACAGGTGGTAACATAAAAATCTATGACGTCTGCGGAACCACAGCACCCTCGCTGGCCTACAGAATTGCCTGTTCAGCGTCGGATATTAATGTTACCGGCGGAACGGTGGAACTCACTCCTGTGTCGGGCACAATACCCGCTGAAGATGCCGATTTTTATGTGAATACTACCGCTCCCTTTGCCAACCTGACAATAAACAGCACCAGCGGAGCCGCAGTTGTGCAGCTTAACTCGAATCCGGTTACTGTCCTCAATAACCTGCTGCTTTCGGCAGGTTCTCTTATTGCAAACAACCTTGACCTTACAATAGGCGGAAACTTTACTGTGGCCTCAGGCACCGCATATACTCCTGGCAACAATACAACCACATTCAACGGAACATCAAACCAGAATATCTCTCTTGCTGCTGCACAAACATTTAACAGGCTCACGATTGACAAGCCGGCCGGAACTTCTCTGAGCTTCACGGGAACCTCAGGGGTGACAGTGTCGGTATTAAACAATTTCAGACTACAGCTTGCAACTCTGAATGATAACGGGAATACGGTGAATGTGGCCGGGAACGTTTATAACTCAGGTACATGGGCAGGAAACGGCAGTCTGGTTCTTAACGGGACGGCAACACAGACCATTGACGGAAACGGAGTCTATGGCAATGTTGGACTCAATAATACCAACGCAGCCGCTGCACCTGTTTCCCTTATAGCTCCGATGACTGTAAACGGAAACCTGACATTCTCCCAGAACAAGCTCTTCAACATCGGTACCTACAACCTGAGATTAAACAGCAATGCAGACATTATAAACGGAGGCGCCCTTAGATATATAAAAACTGCAGGAAATAACGGTGACGGCGGTGTAACAAAATATTTTTCCTCAACAGGACCCTTTACCTTCCATGTAGGGGTAAATAATTATACACCGGCTGTTTATACTTTCAGCTCAGCCCCTGCAGCCTACGGTTCAATTACTGTAATACCGGTAAATTACCAGCATCCCAACGTTACCACTGCCGGAAGAAGCCTGACATATTACTGGAGGGTTATATCTTCAGGATTTAATCTGGGAACTGCTACAGTCACCCACGGATACACTTATGCGGAATCAAATGTTGTTTCCGGAGGTACTGTAACGGAAAATGAATACGTTGCTGCACGGTTTAATCCGGCAACAAGTTCGTGGAGCAAGGGGACATCTGCAGATGTTGATGAAATCCTGAATATTATTGGTGAACCCGGCACCGGGAGTTTTCTCGAGAATGTACCGTTCATTGACGGTGAGTATACCGCAGGTGATGACAATCCCACCGATCCGTTCGGAGCTCCGCGGATTTATTACAGCCGTCAGAGCGGATTATGGACTGACCTCAGCACATGGTCGCTTACAGGTCACACAGTCGACGATCCCCCTGCTTTCGCTCCTGGTGCAAATGACATTGTTATAATAGGAGGAAATGACAGCGTTTACCTTGCCACCAATCCGACTGTTGCCAACACCGGAAGCGTAAGTTGTGCAACACTTCAGATAGAGGCCGGTTCGGCACTGGATGTAGGGTTTAACCCTTCATCTGTTTTCAGCAGGGTTGTTTCACATCCCAACGGAAACGGTAATTTCCGTCTTACAACCAATTTCAACAGTCCTTCCACATATGCCTTCCCGTCAGGAGACTTTACAGATTACAATATAAACAGGGGAACCACTGAACTGTATACTACCAATCCTGGCGCCGGAACAACATATTACCTTCCCTCCAACATTTCAAGTTATGGTAACCTTATACTGTCGCCTTTGGGAGGATCGAATGTGATTTTCGGAAACCTGAGTGTCACAATCTACGGCGATCTGATTACAAGGGGACAGAATGCCGATTCGTGGTTCCTTCCTACCTGGGGCACAACTTACCCTGGGCCGGTAGCAGCCTCGGCGAAGACTATTACCATTAAAGGTAATCTGGATATCCAGGGAGGTGCTCTTATATGGTATCAGAACGGAGCCATTGCACAGAATTTTGTTGTCGAGGGTGATGTTAAGGTGGCTGCTCTCTCCGGTCTCTTTGTGTATTCCAATGCTACAAACCAGTCAATGGCAATTGGAGGCAGCCTGATAAATAATGCCAATGGTCTCGTTAATGCGCCTGCCAGTACTCAGGCAAAGGTTGATTTTACACTCATTCCTGTTACTTTCTTCGGATCAAGGTCGGCAAGTATAACGAATACCACAGGAACACCTCTGACCATTTTCAGTACGGTTACGGTAAACAAGGGCACATCACAGGATTCGACACTCACCATAAATATAGCCGGTACTCTTACGACTCCCGTAAATAACTGGCTTACATTGCAAAACGGTACATTGCGTTATATGCGTACCGATCCTTCAACCGATTTTACAATTTCAACAACCACCCCCTTCACAATTCCCTCCACTGCAGGTCTTTATATAGATCTGCCAAGCAATTCCGGCAACAGGAATATCCTGATAGGGAATGCAGCCAACAATAACGGCGACCTTATACTAAATGGAAAGCTTACCCTTGTAAATGGTAATGTATATGTAGGGCGAACTCCCGGGACAGATAACACTAATAATGACATAGAATACTCAAGCAGCGGTGCCTCGGAAATTGAGGTAAGGGGAGGCCTTCTGCAGGTAAACGGACAGGTAAGACGCAATCCTTCAAATGCTGCAGGAATACTGAAATATACACAGACAGGAGGTACTGTCAGGGTAATTGGAAGAGCCTTTGTAAATACCAATGCCAAGTTTGAGGTGCTGAACGAAGGCAGTCTGTTTAATATGAGTGGAGGAACATTACTTCTTCGGCTTGGAAACGGTGGTACTGTAACTCCTTCATCACCATTTGGCGACCTTTATATCCGACCCGGTTCGGGATCTGTTACCGGTGGAACAATACTGTTTGACAATGGCAATATTTCTGCCCAGAACTATTTCCTCGATGCAAATATCCCTCTTAACAACCTTACCATAACAGGCTATGCAGGCAGAGTATCAACTGTCAGATTGCTCGGCAGCCCGCTCACCCTTAATGGTGATATGCTGATAAATGCCAATGGCATTCTGAATTCCAATAATGTAAATATTACTTTCAACGGCAATTTTACAAATACACCGGGAGCGGCCGGTTATGTTGCCGGAACAAACGTCACAACTTTCAGTGCATCAACAGGATCATCCTATGCAGGAGCCCAGTCACTAACAGGAGTAACCAATTTCTATGATCTTATTGTTTCGCCGGGAGTCTCCCTTACTCTGAATAATACAATTACGGCCA